>PLSG01000352.1 GCA_003164155.1 Parachlamydiaceae bacterium
GCAGCCCTTAGTTGTCTTTCCTAAACCCCGGAGGGGTAGCATCTGTAAGCCCTCCGGGGTTTAGGAAAGACAACTAAGGGCTGCATTTCCGAATTACAGCTCCAAGAACTAAGAGCTTCAAGCTGAAGAAAGGTTGTTGGGCGTTAACCGGATAGACCCAAATCAAACTGGCAAACTGAAATTTTGTCGGTGAATTTACTTAGAAAAGCATGACCCTCATTATAGCTTTTGCTACATTTCTTGATTTTTCTTCATAAATAATGCGTGAAATTTATAATCTTTGCTTTGCAATTCATCAAGAAGATAGTTGTATTCGATCTTATCCCCTATTTTTTCATAGTGCTCTTCAAATTCTTCTTTATCTTTTTCAGTAAGGCCTATTTCGTCATTTACGCCTTTTAATAGAGCTTCTAGTATTTTTACCTCTTTTCCATCGTTGCTTAAAAAAATAGATTCACTTTCAAAAGTCCCCTTTAATTCCGCTTCTTCAAGTTTTGAATCATTTACTGTAGGGGATCCCATATCGCTTCCAAGCGGATATTCCGAATCACTTCCCCGAGGAGATTCTGAATCTCTTTTAAAAGGGGATTCAGAATAACGTCCAATAGGGGGGCTTGAACCACTTCCGATAGGGGATCCAGAATCACTTTCCAGAGAAGAGCCCATGAAATATTTCCTCTCTACCTCATCATTACCGTTAAATAATATGTTTCTTCCTATGATGGATGCCTGGTTGCTTACCTCTCCTATTCCACCACCTGAAGCTTTCCTAGAGCTTAAGGGGGACGCTGAAGAAGGGGAGGAAGCTAAAGCCGCATTTTTGGCATTTCCAATGCTTTCTTGTAAGGCTAATTTTTGTTCGACAATTTGATCGAGACCTTGTTTTACAAGGCCCTTATGGATTTGTCTGTCATCGACCAGTAATGGATTTTCTGTGCATATTTTGAGAATATGCGTTATGTCCGATGGGCTTAAAGTTTCTTGCTTTAAAAGTTTTTTTACTTGGTTGAGCGCTCCGGAAGTTGAACTAGAGGCGCTGCTGCTACCGGACGGAAGACTTGGATGACTTGAAGGTATAAACATAAAGACCTCCGTTATTGAGAAATATTAGATTTATATAGATGAGTATATGATTAGCTTTATTTTAAGCTTGATTGTATTTTTTATTCAACATAATCGAAGTATACGCGATTCAAAAAGGACTTTGCTCCCTTTTTTTGGCCATTGCAATTGTTTTTTTTATCCACCCCATTCTTCCTCTCCTGATCTACCTCGACAGTGTACGTGGATGAAATCTGAGTTGAAATTATAAGGCCCCGTTTGCTACTCTGTATCCAGAAAATTTCAAAAGTCAAAGGATGTGGATTGAATGAAAACCAGTAAACCGCAGATGGCACCGCGCGAGCAAAATATACTGAGAGAAAAAGCAGCACATTATTTTGAGCAAGGGAATCTAACCCAAGCGTTGAAATTGTATACACAGCTCAAAGAAGTGGGCGATCTAGCGGCAGAAGAAAAGTGCGAGGCATGCCAGTTACAGCTATTGCGCAAGTATTGGAGACAGGCTAAACCAGATTCTTTTACCGCACTGGCCCAAGAAATGCAAGTGGAAGCCCCACTGCAGCTGGCGCTGTGTCGCCTGCAAGGCAAAGAGGCTCTGGAAAAACTAGCTCTTGAAAACCAAACATTGCCTTCCCTTTTGGCCCATTATTTTTTGCATCCCGAGGTAAAAAATGCCCTCCAAGCTATGCGTCAAGCTCCAGGTCTGCGCGATATCGCCGAAGGGTGGTTAGCCATTTTGAAAGGGGATGCCTCCCGCGCTAGCGAGTCGTTTGCCAAGGCCTGCGGCCTGCAGCCAGCGCGTGCTAAAATTGGCTTGGGCGTAGCTTTTCTTTTGCAAGGTGAAATGGAGCAAGCGCAAACGCAGCTGTCTCATCTGCGCCCCTTTGCCGTGAAGCACATGCCTATTTTAGCCAAAGCTATGGCCTGGGATGTGCCTGCCAAAGAAACTCCGCTGAATGCGCTTCCTGTAATTTTAAATGGAACGCTGCCCGAGTTGAAAGCCTTTGAGCGCCTCTTGCCGCAAAAAGAGCGCGTTTTGCGCGGATGGCTAGGGTTACGCACGGGAGATCGCTCGATGAAGGATTATGAGGAAGCCCTCAGGCTTTGGACCAATGCGGAAAAAATGCATCCACAGCTATCTATTGACGTGGCTAAGCGTAAATTTCTCACGTATGTATTAAGCGATAGGCATCATGACGCTTGGAAATATTATCGCATTCTAGATGCCAGGTTGCGCGCCTCTTTTCCTGGTAAAGCACGTGAATTTATCGAGTATCTTGTCTTTGAAGCCCCTGTTGATTATATGGAAAAGTTAGCGCGCGGGTCATTTTGCGAAGATGATCAATGGTCTTTTTTACACACTGATTTTAAGTCGATAGATGTAGAAATTAAGTTGCTCTACTTGCAAGTCATTTTTGTTTATAACATCAAAGAGCGCTTGCTGATACTTTATCGCCAAGATGTCGATCCCGAATACGAATCACACTCCAACTGGAATTTTTGGGAAAACCTTTTTAAGGATTTAGATCGCACTTATGCGCGTAGGGAGAAGTATCTGCAATCTAAACTGGGCATAGCCTTGTTTTTTTCTAAAGACCTTGAAGTACGGCAAACAATTTGCCAGTTGCTGCATGGCAATCCCCTGTTAAAGGATGAGTTGTTGCCCACTTATGTCGCCGCCGCCTTGCGCCAGCTGAAGTCAGGTGGAAGGGATGTAGCGACTTTGGATGCCGAGCTAGATGGTTTATATGTGCTATTCCCCAGTGACTTTGATATCATCCGTTTGAAGATTTTAACCAGCATGCCAAAGGGCGATTATGCTGGGCTGTCAGCGCAATATCGCATGCGCCTATCTGAACCCCTTTATGCGGTATTGAGGCTGCAGTTGTGCGCCGATGAGGGCAAATCCTTTGCCAACTGTCAAAGCGCCGTCCCCGCAGAACATTTGCATGGACGCGATAGGGAAGCTGATTGGCGCCTTTTGGCTGCACGCTTGGCTTTTGACTATGAGGACGAGGCGAGGGATCTGTTTGTGCATCTTTGCAAGCTAGCACCGGACAATCGGTCTAAACAT
>PLSG01000486.1 GCA_003164155.1 Parachlamydiaceae bacterium
CAAACACCACCAATAAATTTTCCCTTGTATTCCAAGTATGCTTAAACTCAAAGTCTTTTCGGTAGGCAAAAATAAAGAAGCTTGGATGGAGCAGGCCTTGGAAGAATACGTGCTGCGACTCAAACCCGTGTTAGATATCGATTTTATATGGGTGAAAAATGATGCCCAGCTAGTCGCGCTGGTTCAAAAAGAAAAGCAGGTGGTATGCTTAGATCCGGACGGTGAGCCGTTAGATAGTCCCGAGTTTTCTGCATTTTTTCATAGGAACCTCCAAGCGGGCGGCTCGCGCCTGAGCATGGTGATAGGAGGTGCGGAAGGGCTGCCCGAGATTCTAAAGAAGGGTGCCTCGCTGATCAGTTTATCGCGCCTGACCTTTACGCATCAGCTGGCCCGGCTTATCTTGATCGAACAAGTCTACCGTGCTTTCGAGATCGCCAAGGGCACTGCTTATCATAAATAGAGGTTGCAAGCTAGAGCATGAAACTGACTTTCTTTAGCCCTCTTTGGGCTCTTTCGTTGTGTTTTCACCTGCATTGTGGAGCGCTATTGCCCACTTTAAACATCGGAATGGAACTTTCCTATCCTCCTTTTGAAACAATTGGGCCGGAAGGCAAACCATGCGGGGTCAGTGTCGAGCTGGCGCATGCCCTAGGAAAGTACTTAGACCGGCCCGTAGTCATCCAGAACATTCCATTTGTAGGTCTGATTCCAGCCTTGCAAACTGGAAAAATCGATCTGATCATTTCATCCATGACGGTCACCGAGGAAAGGCAAAAGGCCATTGACTTTTCCGAGCCCTATCTTACTACTGGATTATGCCTGCTGATCAGCTCGAAATCGGATTTACAAAGCATCGCACAAGCCAATGAAAAGGAGAGGATGATGGTGGTAAAGACGGGTACTAGCGGAGAGATATATGCCAAAGCGCATTTGGATAAAGCGCACATAATTGTGATGGATAAGGAAGCCCTGTGCGTCCTGGAAGTGGTGCAAGGCAAAGCGGATGCTTTTATCTACGATCAGTTTTCGGTATTGGCTAACTGGCAAAAAAATCTTAAAACCACCCGTATGCAGTTAAAACCTTTTAAGTTAGAATCTTGGGCTATGGGAATTAAAAAGGGAAATGATGTGCTTCGCTCAAAAGTCGATGCCTTCATTGCCGAGTTCCGCCAATCGGGAGGCTTTGACCGTCTGGGCAACACCTACCTCGCTAAGCAGAAGGCTGCCTTCAAAGAATTGGGCATACCCTTCGTATTTTAATTGGAGAACCATGCACGACCCTAAAAAGCCGCCGGCCTCTCGATTTTTAGCCTTGGCTGCGCAGCTGGGGCTGGGAAGCTTTTTGCTTGCTCTTTTCCTGTTTTTATTGCTTTTCCAACAAGACTATCGGTGGAGCGTCATTTGGGACTATCGCTGGTTTTTTTTACAGGGCTGGGAGATGACGGTGATTATCTCCAGCATCAGCCTGGTTTCAAGTGTCTTAATCGGCATGCTATGTGCTCTTTGCTACCGAGCTCCCAACGTGCTTTTACATTGCTTAGCCAAGGCATATGTGGAGATTATCCGCGGCACGCCGCTGCTCGTCCAAATCCTTTTCTTTTACTACGTTGTCGCCAATGCTGTGGGAATTGATAATCGCTATATGGCCGGCGTGGCCATTCTCTCAATTTTTAGCGGAGCTTACATCGCAGAAATCATCCGCTCGGGCATTGAAGGTATTGCCAAAACGCAATTGCAATCCGCTTTGGCCATAGGTTTAACTACTTTTCAAACCTACCGCTTTATCATCTTCCCTCAAGCTTTCAGGCAGATACTGCCACCCTTGGCCGGGCAATTTGCGTCGATTATCAAAGACTCTTCCCTGTTGTCGATCATCGGCATCAATGAGCTCACCAACAATGCCCAACAAATTAATAGCGCTACATATAGCACGCTTGAAAGTTATTTGCCCTTGGCATTGGGATACCTGGTTTTGACCCTGCCCATTTCAATTGCCAGCAAAAGACTGGAAAAAAGGTTCCTTTATGAAACTTGAAATTGAAAATCTTCAGAAGTCATTTGGAGAATACCGCGCCCTCCCCTGTCTCAATGCCCATATTGACCAGTTTCAAACTTTGGCATTTTTGGGCCCCTCAGGCAGTGGAAAATCGACACTTCTAAAAATCTTGGCAGGCGTGGAATATCCCGACCAAGGAAAAATCATCCTGGACGGCCACCCGATCATCTTTGAAGAGCCTGAATTGAAAAAACATCGATTAAAGCTGGGAATTGTCTTCCAGTCGTGGAATCTTTTTCCACATATGACAGCTTTAGAAAATATCACCCTGCCTTTGTATAGAGTTCACGGCATGCCCAAAGCAGAGGCTGAAACGACAGGCCTAGAGCTCCTCAATAGATTTGAAATGAAAGAGCAAGCCTCAAAGAAGGCCTTTCAACTGTCCGGTGGACAAGCTCAGCGCGTAGCCATTATCAGGGCGATGGCCATTCGTCCGCATTTACTGCTGCTGGATGAGCCTACTTCGGCCTTGGATCCCCTAATGACGGCGGAAGTCCTAGATATGATCGTGGAGTTGAAAAAGGAAGGCACGCGTTTGATCTTAGTCACGCACCATTTTAGCTTTGCTAAGCAGATTGCCGACTGGAGCCTATTTTTTACGGATGGCGCTATCATAGCTTCAGGAGAAACACATGCGCTCCTCGACCATCCCCCTCCCAGCATAAAAAATTACATCGAAAAAGTCTCTTTGTATTGAAATGCTTTATGTTTGAAATTTGTAAATGCGATGCCTCAGGAGAAAACGCTACATTATTGGAAGGGCGAGGATTTCCCCCATTGCCTTGGCGCATTGTGTAGCGGTTGGGCGCTCTGCATGATGGAAAGTTAACATATCTTTAATTAAATTTAGATCTTGGGAAGGAATCGCGCTTATCCCAGGAATGCTGCTGAGATACTTTTCCATGGCTGCATTGCCCCTGACCACAAAATCCCCATGGTGTCCTTGAGCTTCACTTTTGGCTTTGAGCATGAGGGCGGTAATTTCTCCTGGAATACCTTGCGGATTGACATTGCCTACATGCAACTGCAAGAGAGCTATGCCAGCTGAAAAAATATCTGTCTTATTCCAAAATCCGTCGACAGTGCTTTTAAAGTGTGTGTCGATAGACTCGGCTAATTCTATGACTTGAGGCTGAAGCTTCCGCAACTCTTCGGTATCGCCTGCTTTTTCGGCTTTTTTAATTTGCATGCGCAGTTTGCTAAGCTCATTCCTGCTTTGATTAAGCTTATCATCAAAAAAGCGTTTTTCGGGTGACATGATCGTTTCGGTGCCTATGAGGAGGGTACTGAATTTTTCCTTGGCGACAGCTCTGGGGGTTTCAGCTAGGTTTTCCATTTCTCTACTCTCTCCAAAGTCGGCGATCCGCGCGCGGTACTTCCCCTCTTTTCTTTCTAAAAATATGTTATCGGTTTTCAAATCGCGGTGTTCAATGCCAGCTCTTTCTAAAGCCCCAAGCCCATCGATAATATCCTTGGCGAGGATCCTTTTATCTTCTAAAGAAAGCCTTTTGGGCAATTTTTCTAAGCTGGATTTGTACATGGGCATGAAAAGCGACACTTTGTCTTCGCCACCAGCTTTTTGATAAGCATGCACGAACTTCATCGGGTCTGCTATACCTGGCTGGCCGCCTACTTTCTGCATAAGTGCAGCTTCAGCTTTTAATTTTCCTATGTTGGGATTATCTTTAATCACCAAGTTGGCCATCCGCTCGCCTGAAAGCCACTCGACGGCTAACTTGGCAGATTTAGCCCCTCCTTTGCCCAAGGCCTTAATGTTTCCCTTAGTTTTGCACAGTACCATCACATGCAGGTTTCCATCTGCCGCCTTGAATACTTCCAAAGTGCGCGGCAATCCACCAATTTTGCTAGGCGATTTCTCTAACCGCATAAAGCCATCGGGTGGTATTTCCTTTTTCCAATCCTCCAGGTGCACCGCCACATAATTCTGAATGAGTTGCGCCTCTTTTGCTGAGATGCCTGTGTCGTTGGGTTTTAGGATGACAGCTTCAATCCTATCACTCTCTGCAAAATAATCGGATAAATGATTTTTGATTTGCTCGGAGACGAGATCGGAAATATGCTCTTTTTCAGTTTTTTCTATGGGTTTTGCTGGGTTTTGCAGGTGGATAATAACCGCATTGACCAGTGAAGCAATCGTTTTGAGGTCGCGTAAGCTCGCGGAGTCATTTTTTAAAGTCGTTTTTAACTGTACAAAAATAGGGGAAAAAGTCTTTTTAAGCAGTTTGTCAAATGAGTTTTTGTGGAGATCGGGATCAAAGAGCAATTGAATGTGAATGAATAAGCGGGAGATGACATTCTTTTTTTGAATGTCGCCTTTGTTATCAATTCTATCGATAAAAGCTGCCGCTTCTTTGTTCTGCACAAGCGCGGTCATTTGATTATGCACGGTACTCGCTCTAATTGCGGCATCGAATGACATAAAACACCAACTTTTTTTAGTTTTGTATAGTATGCATGCCTAACGACATATTAAAATTAGTTTAATTAAAATAAATATTCGTGATAAGTTATGTATTAGAGCTTGTCATTATGTATTGAAAGCGATTGTCGCTAATTACTTTAATGCGCCGGACTATCTCAATGGTCATTTTCATGTGAGGATTTGAGCTCGATGATTCACTTTCAGACAACGCAAGATCTGTAGAGGGGAGCTCTGCATGGTGTTCTCTAATCACTACTACTCTTTGATTACTGAGAGGGGTGGTTGGCGTGGATGAGGAACTTTTGGGAAGCGAAGGTGCCGTAGCTCTAATTCTTCTAGAGGCTGAGCTTCTAAGTAATTCTGTTTGATCCATGGACCTTTGAGACTGAATACTTAGCGGATTTTTTTCGCGTTTATCAGTTGGTTCACTAGGTAAATCAAAGGGAGCCGGCGGAATTGTGGGGCCACTATATTCTATAGAAACACCTGAAGGATTAATTAAAGAGCCTTCTCCCGTGAGAATTTTCTTTCCGCGCTCGATTAGCATTGGATCGCTAATTTTGAATGCTCTTTGCAAATCTCTAGCAGATAGCTCGGCCACCATTTTTTCCAGATCTAAAGGAGACATGGCTAAAAGTTTTTTGACTTGTCTAATCGCCTTATTGGTGACCGGCCAGCAGCCTTCCACCATCTTGCGAAGAATTTTATTTGGAATAGATTCAAAGCCCATTTTTACCGCATCGTATTTTTGGTTAAAAATTTTGAATTTCTCTAGCTCCTCGAGTGACGGATTTTCTTTTACAAAGACCGCTCTTCCGTCGCCAGCTTGTTGGCTTTCCTTAAATGTGTGCAATAGCCCTAGTAAATCGAAAATTCTCAGCTTGCTTATCCCCAAGTTATGGTGTTCTTCCTCACAGGCTTTTAAAAATCTCGTTTCGTCAGAGACTGAGGCATGCTCTAGTTGTGCCCTTATTTGGCTGGTATGTCCCCGGTATAAATTATTTATTTCTCCATCTGAGAAAGGAGCTCTAGAGTGCTGCGAGGGTGCAGTTTCAGCATGTGCCTTGCGCAGTGACTCTTCAAGTTCTACCGTTTGCACAGCTAAACCTATCGATTCTCTAGGTAAAGCTACCGATCCCATAGGTAATACTGCCGAAGGATAGCTAAGCTGGCTTGCAGACACCGAAGCTATGGGCGAGTCTGAAGTTGAAGACGAGGTAAGGCTGCGTTGCATATTGCGCACGCGATTCAAGACGTCTTGAAAAGAGCCTTTTTTAGTTGAAACATGGGGGCTTGAAATAGGATCGGTAAAAATGGGACGTCTTTCTGGAGGTGGAGTTATAGATGACATATAAATCCTTGTTTGTTTGTTTGTGTGTATAGTATTTATTATATGACTTAAAATAGTGCTATGCAAATCTTTTTTTTGTTTGTGTTGATTAAATGCTGTTTTGTTTTCTGATGAATGATGGTTTAATGTTTGTGTGAATTAATTCAGTTTTTTTGGTGGCCTGCGCGAAAGCTCTCGCGATTGCACGATCGTCCACCAATGGGTCAATATTAGGCATGGTCCAGAGATAGCCTTATATGGTAATACTCTTGATGTTCTCCCCTACAGAGAAAGCTTTCTGTCCATAAGTAAGCTATATCTCCTATCCTCCCATCTTTTTTTATCCTGCCCAAACTGTAAATTTTTCAGAAAGAGAGAAGAAACGGTTACAATTGCCGAAACAGTTAAGGCACATTTAAAGGACGTGTATGGTAATCAGTTTGAAGAAATATTCACTATAGTTTTGGAAAAAGACTTTAATCTTAAATCAAAAATAATTCATTTAAGTTTAAGAAAAGTAGATCTTTATTCAAGTATATTAACGAATATTGCCAGAAAGGAAAGCATTAGGAACTCTGCCATTGCAGCAGGTTGTTTTATTCTAGGAAATCAGTATGTGAGAGATTCTTTAAAGGGAGCTAAAGCTGTCAACAATGTAGCGAAGACTACATTGAGTGGAATAGGAAGAGCCTCTCGTATTATGCGCGGCATGTTTTCAAATAAAATCCATCACAAAAATTTTGTCGAAGCTTGTAAAAATGGAAATTACAAAATAGCGAAGGTTTTATTAAAAACAGGAGCGGAAATAAATACCCCTCATAGTGGAGTTTATCCCATTTCAGTAGCGGCAGATT
>PLSG01000295.1 GCA_003164155.1 Parachlamydiaceae bacterium
TCCGATTTTCTGCCCTGATCCGCCAATTCCTCAAGAGAGGACAGTGCCTTATGGTTTTACTTTGGCATCCTTGAGGGCTTTAATCCAGATCGGGCGCAAACTTGCCGCATTGCCCACATCTTGTGTGACATATCCTAGCATTACCGTCCCTTCGGGCTTGGAAAAGATCCTATTCCAGCCATGCATGGATTCTTTGCCCTTTTGGCTGACTGACCATTCGTACAGCACAGATTCTGGGCTAGATTCGATGATATTTAGGTTCACCTGTTTGTTGGGAAACTGATTTTGCAGCAGGTTAGTTAGCGTTGCCTGGTCATGGGGAGTTCCAGGTTCACTGGAATAGCTGCTCCCAAAGAATTCCATGGTTTTTGAGCTGTGATCGGTATATGGCACATACAGCTGCACTGTAGTCGTAATCCCTTTATCCTTTTTTGTTTCTTCATTGGCAACTTTCCAGCTGTGAGTAGTGTAAGGAATGTCGTAATCGACATAGCCGATGTGGTTAGCCACGATCGGCTGTGAAAGCAAACTAGCGAAAATCACCCAGAAGATTAATGTGTATTTTGTTTTCATAATTTTCCTCCTTTGTTGTTTCATTTTCCATGCGTAACATATGCCTTTAATTTAATCTAGTCTAAAATAGGCCATGTGCTTCTTCTTTGCGTTCTCAAAAAAGTTGTGCTGGCACTTTTCAAGAAAGTCTATTTCGCGCAAGATACGGATGTAACTAGATTAAAGAGGACGGAATGGCAGAAGATTTCATAGAGTATGCGATGGTGCAGGCACTTGATGTGCAAGATGTGGTGGATTTATACCAAGCTGGTGGCTGGTGGAGGGAAAGCGCCCAAGCTAGACAGCGCATTCCAGCCATGATTAAAGGCAGCTATTGCTTTTTAATAGCCACCGATCAAGGTAAGCCAGTGGGGATGGGACGGGTGATTTCCGACGGCGTCAGCGATGCGTACATCCAAGATGTGGTGGTGAAAAAGGAGTATCGCGGCCGCCATATCGGAAAGGAGATCGTCAGGCGTTTGACAGAGCGCTGCGTGGCAGACGGGCTTGCCTGGATAGGCCTAGTCGCAGAACCGCATACCAGTGAGTTCTACCAGGATTTGGGTTTTCACCCTTTGCAAGATTACCGACCCATGTTATATAGACGTATACCAGAGAGCGGGTGATTTTTGGCTTTTCAGCTGCGCCAAAGCCCCGGGGTTAAACGATCATAAGCGGGTTAATATTGGGAAATATGAACCCGCTTATGATCGTTTAACCGCGGGACTTTCGCGCTAGCCGAAAAGCCAAAAATCACCCACTCTCTGGTATAATGGGTAACTATTAAACGATAGAGCGCTGAAGATGCACAAAGGAATTAAGGGTATGCTCACCACACAATTTCTAGGTATTGATTTTGCATCGCTTAACTTAGATCATCAGAATGATCTTGAACCCTTCTTAAAACGGTATCCCCAGCGATTGTCTGGTTATACTTTTGCGGTCCTCATTTCATGGAACCCTGTCTATCACTATGCCTGGAATTTTATAGAGCAAGACACGCTGCTGATTTCTTTTTGTGAAAGTATAGATGGACAACGGCATCTTTTGCAACCTGTGGGGGCATTTTCTTTGCAGGCCCAGCAGGCTCTATTAGAGGCACTTGGAAAGCTCGACTATCCATGTAGTATGGTGGGGGTCTCGGAGCAGTTTCTCAAGCAAAACGGCAGCTTTTGTTCCCATTTTTTTGACTGTGATGATCGCAAAATGGCCAACTATGTATACAAAACCCAAGATCTGGTAGAACTGGCCGGAAGGCGTTATGACAAAAAACGCAACTTGATAGCTCAAGCTGAGCATCTGTATACCTGGTCCGTACATCCTTTGACTGAGAAATGCAAACCCCACTGCCCTAGAATCTTAGCCGACATTGGATTGAAGGGGAAAATGGAAATTTCAGCGGAGCTGTCAAAGGAACTCGAGGCTTTGGAAACCATCATGAGTCATTTTTTGCAGCTCAGGCAACAAGGCTGCCTGATCCGCATCGACGGATCTCCAGTGGCTTTTTCCATATATGAAGAACTTAATCCCTCCACAGCCGTAGTCCACTTCGAAAAAGCCGAAAGGCAGTATAAGGGTTTATATCAGATTATCAACCGCGAGACGGCCAAAGCCATTCACAAGGGGGGTTATGCCTTTATCAATCGAGAAGAGGACTTAGGCATCGAAGGGCTGCATAAAGCCAAAAGCTCCTATTTTCCCGTGGAGATGGTAGCTTCGCATACCTTAGAGTTTAAGGGGCTGGGTTGAGCTTCATACTTAGACGGTTATAGATATCCAGAATTTCTTTTCCCTTGGCCTGCATAGTGCGTTCCCCTATGGCGATAATGTTTCCTAGTTGTTTAGTGTCAAAGATAGTTGCCGGCTTATCGAGGCACATTTCCAGGCATACCACATCCCCGCTGAACATGGACATGGGCATGGCCAAAGCTTGACGTCCTTTGCTTTCCATAGACAGGCAAAAGAGGTTATTGAAATAGTTGAGGAAATTTGTGGGGTGGTAATCCGGTATGAAGGAGAAGGTGACTAAAATGATCAGGTCGACGCGCTCATCAATCAGGTCGCTCAGGCCAAGCGGCGTGCTAAATGTCCCATCTATCAAATAGCGCCCTTTAATGAAAATGGGAGGCATGAAGGGATATATCGCGGTGGAAGCATATACGCAATCCCTTAGCAATCCATCTTTTAGGCTTATGCTCTCGCCCGTGTGCACATCGGTAGCTTTGGCAATAAAACACAGGGGCAGGTCTTCTAGTTTTCTATCGCCAAATTTATCCCGCAGCTTACTTTTATACTTGTCGGGATTGACAATCCCCTCCGTTTCATTGATCTGAAAAAAAGGCACTCCC
>PLSG01000317.1 GCA_003164155.1 Parachlamydiaceae bacterium
ATTCTACCTTGACAGTGTACTAGTATATATTAGGCATAGCATATTGAGAGTTGTCGATTTTTTAAGTCCTAAAAAATGCCTATAGCCACCAACGATTGAGGTAACCAAAATTTCGATCAAAAGAGGAGATCATCCTTCAATCTTTCCCATCCTGAAAAAAAATTCGAAAGTACGGAATACATAATCTTCATACAACAGCGATTTTACTATTAATTTTTAATGTGCTAAAATGCATAATTGGGCACTTATTAAAATTTTAATGGGGTGTTTTATGAAAGTCGGCGATCCTTCAAGCGACCAGTCATCTGCCTATGATGAAATATTTGCCGAGCAAGGCGCTGAACAAATTGGAAAAACCATCGAACAAGTAGCGCATAGTCGCGCGCCGTTAGCAGAAATCGCTAAAAGAGCCTTGGATGCCGCTCGAAAAAATGGGGCATCGTCTGAAACTACGGCGAAATTGGAAGGTAAGCTCAAAGCTATTGAACAAGCTTTGCGAAACGTCGGGGTGGAAAGTGAAAAAGTGCAGGGAATTTCCCCCAGACGTGTTGCCAGGCACGCGCGTTTGGAAAAAGAAGTTAAAGAAAGCAGCTCAATAGTCTCGCCGCTGGGCATAAAAGTGGCAGATGCCTTGCGCCAGACCATCGCTTCGTTGGAGCAGGCCAGCCCGCAAGCCAGGGGGCAAGACGGTAGACTTCTATCTGCGCCCCCCGTAGACATTGGCAAGTACTCTCTGCTGCAAAAGCCTGTCTCCAAGCAGGTTGGGGAAAGTATGCCAACCCTTTCGAAGCAGCTGTTTGCGCATATCCATGGAGATTCCTTTAGCGCGTATACCAGCCTGGAGGGGAATCCCATAGAGGATAGCGTGGCCTATCTGCACCGTTTTTTTGCGCAGGCCTATCCCGCATCTGAAATGACCGCCCAGCTCGACATATGCCGACAGGCGTGTGCCATTCTTGCCCCTATTAGAGAAGGTGTCTATTTTGAAGAGGATCTACAGCAGCGGCATAAGGATTTTCACGCTTTTCTGAAGGGCAAACTCGGCGCGCTTGAGCCTGGCAAATCCCTCTTGATTCCCGGAGGGTGGGGTGGCACACCGCCTTCGCATGCCATGTACTATCAACTCACCAAACAAGCCCCTAAGGAAAAAGGGGAAGAGGAGCTCTTTACCTTCAAAGCCTTTAATACGGGTGCTGGGCTTGAAAGCTATCATCCCGAGCCGTTGCGCGGAGAAAATGGGCAAGAGCTGTATATGCCATGCAAAACTTACCAAAATGTCAAGTTAGATAGTCTGCTGCACCCTGAATGCCTCGGCGCCATGGTGGAAATATCGTTATGCAGACGAGAAACCATCTCTGTAAAGGGCTTGAAAACGACCCAGGATATCCATTATACCGCTAAAGATGTCTATGAAAGTATTTTCCGTCGATTGAAAGGCACTCCTTTGGAATCTGTGGATATCAGTCAGAACCAGGCGGCGCAGCATTCCGGCACATGTTCGTGGAGCGGATTGATGGCTGTAGTGCGCCAAAGTATGCCCAAAAAGGCTTTTGCCGAGCTGCAGTATCGCCTAGGGATAGGCTCTCTGATCGAATTCTATCTGAAAAATGCAGCGACCTTGCACATGCATGAAGATGTGCTGCTGCTCTTGGAAAAGAGCGTGGCAACTTTTGCCCATCAAATGCTGGAGCATCACCGCGCGGGCCTACTAGGAGAGGAAGAGCTGCGCATCATCTATGCCACTCTGGAAGATATCAGGCAACCTGTAGCTCTAGCCAAAAGGCTCTATCTGGACAATAACACGCTCAATGTCCCGGTGTCTTTTTCCCCTGTGACCGCGAGCCACTTTGGGAGTTTTGGCGCCTTATCTTCTACGGCTTTCGATGCCTCTAGTTTAGGGGTATCCACAGGTCGCTCGATTATGCCTATGCTTGAACTGTTAGCCGTACCCCTGAAAGCGCATACGCTGTCTGGTCAGCTGGAGGCTCTTTATGCAGCACTTGTCGCCACACGGCGTGAAGGACGCTTTGAGATAACCGTTCAGGCCATCGGACAGTTTTTTGAAAAGCTCCCCCTTGTATATGACCAAGATGGCAAGATCTCTGAATTTTGGAGCGCGCTTCCCAAAGATTTCCGCCATCCATGCATGCGCTATATCGTACAACTGAATGAGCTTTTGCTCCAGGCGACGATCAGTTCCACCGTGCCAGATCACTTGACTCACTCTTTAGCCACATCCAAGAGCACGCGCATCATAGGGGATTTGAGTCGGCAGTCCAAAGAATGGGGGGAGTATTATAAAGATCTAATTACCCAGCGCTTAGATACTTCCGGATACAGCAGAGACTTGCTGCCCTTCTCGTATAAACGCGAAAAAAATGCGCATTATCTGCAACAGCATTATCTAGCTTTTCCTTATAAATCCTCCGAAAGATCTTTAGTTTTAAACCTTTCGACTGCCGATGAGGTGGAAATCCACCCCACCCGAGAATCGGGTTTTGCTCAGCGGGCTGATTATAAGCTGCTGTCCGCCTATCTCAGTCGCGAAGAAAATCTGAAAATATTTTTAGATAAATATCCCCATTTAGCTGGACAGCCGAGGCATGTGCAAGCCGCTTTTGGGATG
>PLSG01000062.1 GCA_003164155.1 Parachlamydiaceae bacterium
TGGAGTGTGGCTGAATTGTTGCGCTGTTTATTAAAAGTTGTGCCGCATTTGCCAAAAAAAGCATAACGGGTTTGCTCACTTTAATGTAAAAAATACCCTTTATGCAGGAGACGGCTTATGTCAAAGGTGTTGTGCAAATGGTCGGCTCTGCCATCGGAAGAAAAGGGGGTGATTGCTTTTGCACATGGCGCACCCATTATAGAAAGTTGGGCTGAGATGTGTATAAAAGCAAGCGCTGACCTGCGCGGGGACCAAGAAGCACTATCTCGTTTATGCTTTGATCGTGGATTTCAAATATCCACTTTTCCTGCCATTTTCAATTGGCGGGCCCATCTTTTGCCTGAGAAGCCAGGACTAGATTTTATATTTATTATACATTGGTTGGGATTCACAAAAACATTTATTCCTAAGCAAATTGAAATTTTCGAAGGATTTGGCATGAACTTTGCCCTTTGAAAGGCATTCACTCTAAACATTTATCCACAAGGGTCTCTATGGACAACGAATCAAGGGCGATTTTGCTGAAAGACAGTAGGGAGAATACTCTAGCTGGGCCGCATGCCCAGTATCTTGTTTCGCTGGCAAGGCAAGGATATAACCCAGCAGTCATTTATGACATTGGATCAAGTCTGCTATACTGGTGCAGCGAAGCTCAAAGGATTTGGCCGGGAGCCATTGTCATTTGCTTTGACGGCATGGAAGAATTAGATTTCCTCTATGAGTCCACACCATTTCAGTTTCTCCCTGCAATCCTCAGCGATTCGGCCAAAGTAGTCAAGTGGGATCAGAATGACAGACTTCCCGGAGGGAATAGCTATTTCCGCGAGAAGAAAGGCCATACATTTCCGGAAAATCGATATAGAGAATGCACAACAGTGACTTTGGATGAGGTGGTACAACAAAAGCATTTGCCCTACCCTGACCTAATAAAACTGGATGTCCAAGGAGCGGAATCAGACGTACTTCGCGGTGCTACAAAATGTCTAGAACATTGCACACGGCTTATTGTTGAGATACAACGTGAAGAGTACAATGAGGGTGCGCCACTACTAGGACAAACATTGCCGTTTGTTGAATCACTGGGGTTCTACTGCGAAGCTCCACTATTTTGTGACAATGGCCCTGATGGAGATTACGGTTTTGCACGCAAACCTAATTAATCCTTAATCAACTGAATATCTCAGTGGGATTGCCAGACTACTTTCTAAGCATATCCACGCGGTTACCTCTCAAGGTTTTGAGCTTAAGGTTGCATTATTTTCGTGTGCTCCAGCCTTCATAACTTTAGCTGCTGGAATTTTGACTTAACATTTTTTACTTGCTAGTCCCTCTTAATCCGGTTCCTCCGGATTAAGAGGGACTAGCAACTTGGATTATTACTTGCGGCGAATGCTCATCAGCGACATGCCTCCTTCGTCCAAAGCTTTGCCGGCGATCGCTCGAGCTTTCCTGAATATGGCATCGGCTTGTTTTTGAGGGGACAAAGTGCTGTTGTCGACAATGGCTTGATGCAGCTGCTTTTCAATCAAGCGTGCGTCATCGGGGTGTTCTAAAGCTGTCATAGATAAAGTATTGAGCACTAAAAGATCGCCTGGATGCCATGCATGCGTGACCTCTTGGAAGGAAATGTGCGCAGCCAGGCCAAGAGGTTTGTTATCGAGCGAAAATTTTTTAGGCACAGACTGGCCTTTAGGGATATGCCATAGATACCCGTGGCCGCATGAAATAAAGTGGAAGGTGTTTTCTTTAGGTGAAAGGATAATGTAGGCCAGCGTAAAGGACTGTGAAATGGTTTCGTTCACAAGCAAGTCGTTGAGCACCGTAATGAGTTCTAAAGGGCGCGTAGTATAGCGGTACAGCGCCCGAATCATCCCCCTGAGAACGCTGACGTAAACGATGCCCTCTACGCCCTTGGCAGAAGGTTCGGTCATAATCACGCCGTAGACATCGTCTTTGAGAGTGAAAAAATCGTAGTATAAGCCTGAAAGCGCTCCACCTTGATGGCTCACCACCCCGATATCCACTTCAGGCCAACTTGGGGGAGTCTTGGGGATGGTAGATTGCTGTGCCTGGTGGAGGCTATCGGAAATTTCATGCAGGGGATTGGCAAAGGATTTTTCCTTTTCCATATTGGCCGAATGCAGATAGGCGGAAATATCTGTAATAAAGTCTACGATATCGCGATAGCGATTTTCCACTTTGAGCTGCAGGGCTTTGGATAGTATTTTTTGGAGCCCTTTAGGAAGCAAGGAGAGATGTATTTGGCCGTGGCTAAGCTTGCCCAGCACAAGTTCGTAAGTGATAATCCCCAAGGAATATATGTCCGAAGGAAAAGTCACCGACTCTGGGTTTTCCCTTTGCTCTGGGCTCATGTAGACAGGCGTCCCCATCAGGCGATGGCGCGAATGGCCTGCTTTCTCCGGCTCTACCGTTAACAATTGGGCTATGCCAAAGTCGATCACCTTAATCGAGCCTTTTTCAGTGACTAGGATGTTTTCCGGTTTTAGGTCGCGGTGAATGACCCCATAAGTATGCAGATGGCATAGAGCATAGGAAATCTCAACGACCATGCTGAGGGCGCGTTTGAGCGAAATGGGACGGGATTGAATGAGCTGACGCAGTGAAATGCCTTGGATGAACTCCATGGCAATATACAATCCTCCCTCCCACGTGCCTT
>PLSG01000254.1 GCA_003164155.1 Parachlamydiaceae bacterium
AGCATTTAAGGTCTTGGAAAGCTTCTTTCACATGGAATACTTCCGCACTCACAAAGACAAAAAACTCATTCCCATAGAAGTAAATATTCGTCCCCCTGGCGGTGTAACGCTCGATATGTGCAATTATGCCTGCGACATCGACCTATACCGAGCATGGGCAGACATGCTGAAAGGGGGAGCAAAAGCATTCTCCTTTGAACGCAAATACCACACTATAGCCATGATACGTCGCTTTAAGAACCCCTATGTTTTCACGCATGATGAAATTATGCAGCGCTGGGGCGATTTGATTGTGCATCAGGTAAAAGCTGCCCCTATTTTTTCAAAAACTATGGGGGATATTTGCTATGTGGCGCGCTCTCCAGACTTGGCCGAGCTTTTTAAAGTTCAAAAAGACATACAGGCACAACCGGTCAGCTCCCATTCCGCAGTAGCTGTGGGAGTCTGATCACTTACTTGCGGATTGGAAAAGCTACCTTTTATCCTACAAATCGAGAAATAACCGGGAATAGAAAAATGTCACCTCTTATCTCCTTGGCCATAATCTCCCTTTTGGGGGCGATGAGTCCAGGGCCGGCCTTTCTGGTTGTCACAAGTTATGCCGTTACAGGGGACCGTCGCGCTGCCTTGCTCGCGGCTTTCGGCATTGCGATGGCTCTACTTGTGCATGTGGCCTATTGCGCTTTGGGGGTGGCTTTTGTGCTAGTGCAATACCCTTGGTTGTTTCGCACCGTGCAAATTATGGGAGCCTGCTACTTGGCCTATCTGGGCATTCGGCTACTGCTTCCCTCTAAGCAGACAAATGGCGAGGTGAAAAAGATCACGCGCCAAGCTTTTCTGGCAGGCTTTCTTTGCAATATACTCAATCCCGCCTCTACCCTCTTTATCTTAAGCATATTTACACAATTTCTGGATCTGCATTCCCCGCTGTATATCTTCCCTTTATATGCCCTGATCATCTCAGGCGTGCCTTTCTTATGGTATAGCCTGCTGGTCTATCTCATCACCAACTCCTTTTCCATGAATGTATTCAGCCGCTTCCAAAAAGGCTTTACGAAAAGCATGGGGGTGCTGCTGGTTATCTTGGGCGTCTCCGTATTAGTGGCTTGAGGACAAGGTCGACGGCCTGTCGCGGTCATTTGACAAGTAGGCACACTTGTGTTACACTTAGTTTATAAAAGGAGGTTTTTTATGCCTACAAGTAATCCAAGAGTAAACGTCACTTTCAGCGAAAGTGATGCGGAAATGATGCTCATGATTTGCAAGAAGAAAAAAATCAGTATGTCTGGGTTAATTCGAAAGGTCATGGAAGATTGGCTTGAAGAATATGAGGATATGCTTTTAGCAAAACGTGTCGAAGAAGCGGATCAAAAATGGGAAAATGCTGGAAAGAAAACTATCTCGCATGAGGAATTGTGGAAAAGATTAAGTACATAATCGAATATGCTGAAGATATCGAAGAAAAATTAAGGTCGTTTTCTAAACCCGTAAGAGAAATGATTAGAAAGGCTATCGAGAAAAAATTAACTGCTGACCCGGTTGCTTTTGGAAAGCCTTTAAGACACAGTTTAAAAGGTTACAGAAGATTGAGGGTGGGTGATTACCGGGTGATTTATAAGATTGTCGATGATAAAATTCTTGTCTTGATTATAGATGTAGACCATCGCAAGGAAATATATGAGAATGATAACGTCGTCGCTTTATTCACTATGCGTCACGCCTTCAGCGTGAAGAACTTTACCTAGCTTACCTAGGGCGTTGCCCTAGGCTACTACATGAAAGGCTTTCAGCCTTTTAAGAAATCCTCTGACAGCTTCTATGCATGCGATGAACGTACCTAGCAAAACTTCATGCTACCCTAAAAGGCTGAAGGCCTTTCTCATATCAGCCTAGGGCATCGCCCTAGGTAGGCTAGATAAAGTTCCTCACGCTGAAGGCGTGACGCATGGTGAATAAATGACGACACTATCATCTCAAGAGTCAGAGGAACTGGCAGAAAGAGCAATATGCATTGCCCCAGGAAGTATGCCTTTAGGTATACTGGTAATTGCAGGAGAAACCCTCTTTTAACCTAACTAAAATCCACTTTTTCCAATAAGTTTACTCTCGGGTTTTGTGAGGCAGTTTTTTTAAGGATATTTTCAGGTTGATGCCCATGCCCATTCGGGGTTAATGAAATGAGACGCTATCAATGCGCAGATCCCTCATTCCTTTGAGGGATCTGCGCCCAAAAATCAGCGTACGGGACAGGCTCCCGAGGCGCAGCCGACTTCGAGCTCGTCGTCGCGCATTTCTATGCCGGAGTAGTCCACAGGCTTCAATTTAGCGCTATACGCATCAAAAGCCTCTTTGGTGACTACTTCTTGCGGCAAGTACACATAACCTAGGTCTTCGGCATTCTTGGTAGGATCATTGCGGAAGAGGAAGGAAACGCCTACATAGCAATCCCAATTTTCCATGAACCAGTCGATGATGCCCGGCACCTCTGAAGGATCGTAGGAGATGGTGTTGGAGACATTCTGTTCGCACCAAGTTTCTTGCAGCAGGCGATAGCGCTCTAGCTGGGAAACGGCCGATTCCAGATTAACTTCCACTTCTTCCACCTTGCCATTTTTCCGCGTCACCGAGATCTTGTCAAAAGGCACGCTGTCATAGCGCACGGGAAACTTGAGGAGCACAGACTCTGGTTCGTATGGCTTATCGATGACCGCATAGCCAGCCACGCGGAATTTACCTACCAAGGGGTCATGCTTGGAGAAGGTAATGTAATTGAAAATGTATTTGCCCAGAGGTTTGTGAATGCCCTCAGGAACTTCCCCTTTTTCAATTGTGCCCATCATCTTGCTGATGGTACCGCTTGGTTTGATGCAAGTCACGTTCTTGGGCAATGGCGAATTGAGTTCGTTAGCCATGCTATAGGCCGCACTTACCGTGATGTTGCGCATCCGCTTGTAATCATAGGCCGTAAGATCTGGCCGGGCAGCTACGCCGGTTAGCCCCACGCCGCAAAGATGCAAGAAGTCGTTGTTGAGGTGCCAAGCCTCTTGTAAAATCTCGTCGCGCAAGTTGACCGTAGTTTGGCGGTAATTCATCCTGCCGGCTAAATAAAGGGCGCGCTCCAGACCAACTTTGTCCCCTTTAAAGGCCAATACGTTGACTTCGGTCAAGTTGCAGAAACTCTTATTGCCCAGAAGGATTTCGGCGCAAGGGTTGCAGCCTTTGAACCAAGGGGCACGTCTTTCCGCTTCTATGGCATTGATAAAGCCAGGCTCTGATCCGCCCGAGTCCAAGATCATCTGGAAAATATCTTCTAGCTGCTGACGGCTTGGGCGAGTAGTAAACAGCAAGCTGTTATTGGATTGCTGCCGATGCGCATTGCCTTTGTTCCACCACTCTTTCTTGGCCAAGGCAAATTCTTGCCATTCGGGTTGCCCGTATTCCAAAAGTGCGATCTCAGCCGAGCGGCGGCTAGATAAGATGGTGCCTAGCCAGTTGACGATGTCCAAGATATCGATCCTGGTCAGCAGCTGGTCGGCGCGGTCGGATAAGATTTTGGCGATGGATTTAAACGCTTTGCCAATTTGTTCGTCGCCAGAGGAAATCCAGCCATACCCTTTTAAGCGCGTGCCGGCCGGGCGTATCTCAGAAAAATCGAGGATTAGCGTGCGCGCTGGAAACTTACCCGCCACCAGCTTGCCCACGGCTTTAGCCCAGGCAATGGCCGAGTCACCCACTTTAATCGTCCAGATGAGGGTCTCGGCATCGAAGGTCTCGACGTTGTTGGGAATGCCACCTTTGTCTGTGCGCTGCGAACGGATAATTCTCACCTCTTGCAGGGGGCGCCGAAATCCATTCAATGTGCCCGTGATAGGCTTAAATCCTACGCCGCAACCTTGCAACAATAACCACAACACATCCACCACATCATATACTGTTTCCACATGGGTATAAGAACAATTAAACATACTGGATTCGCGCGTGCGGCTCAATTCTGTGCCACCCAGCCACAATGTACGGCCAGCCGGAGCTATGAAACGCCCTAAGATCAGCTGGCGCATCTCCTCTAACTCATGCCCTTCCCTTTCGCTGAGCAAGCGGCCAAGTGCGCGCTCCCAAAGCCATTGTTGATGGCTGACCACTCTTTCGACTACTTGTTCCCAACTCTCCAAAACAGTGCTGCCCTCTTTAACGGGACGGTGGTACGTGCGCAGAGCCGTAGCAATGGCGCGTGGTGTGGGTTTTGTCATACTGACAGTCTCCTAATAAATAATTATTTTTGAACGTCCAAAAAACACAAGATGTTGTGGTCAAAGAACCCTAAATTCACAACATCTTGTGTTTTGATTGGTATTGGTATCTGCTTTTTTCGCTTAAAAGTCAAGATGCCCTTTTGATTTTTAATTTGCCTTTTCCCTGCTGGAGTTCTGGCGCAAAGTGCTGATTTCGTGTACTTTGCGCCAGACTAAGATGCGTGCGGCTCGATTGCTATCACAAAGAGGATGAATAGCTTAGGACGTGGGCAAAAATAACGTGTTTTTCTTGCCAAATCCTAAGGCAGCGCGAAAGTTTACTAATTTTGCGTCGCTTTATGTGCGATGCAAGATAGCCACAAGTTCTGCCAAGTGCGGATCTTGAGGATCGAGAGGATTTTCGCTAAGTCGATAAGCGCGTTGGTCATACAGTTTTTGCAGCGCGGCCTCTTCTTTTTCAGCATCCAGGCGATGGAAAAACTCGATGCAGATGGTCAGCATGTCGAGTAAATCTTCTTCAGTCAGCAGCAAGGGCAAAGAATGCTCCACCAGCTTGACAAAGACATCTTTATCCCCTCCTTGAACGAGGAAGGCCAGTATCTGGAAATTGAATTCTAAATCTTTATCTGAAATAGTTTCTTCAATCACTTGCCGCACCAGCTGGTGGGCCGCCATCGAATCTGTATGATCTAAAATGCGCGCCCGAAAGAAATCCAACCATTTGAGGTCGGAGATGTATTCGCCAAAATCTTCAATCAGCTCAGCCGCATAGGAATAATTTTCATTGTCTATCTGCTCGGCCATAAAATCGCACAAGAAGGTTTCAAGGTCGTTGGCACACCCTGAGGAAATGGAATCGAAAACGGCAATCGGCTCCCCTCCCGCTTCCACGTTCTCCTCTAAGATGGTCAATAAGTTAGCCAAAGCATCTTGCAGGGGTTCAGCGCTTTGCACTGCTTCCAGATCATAGAGATTGATCTGATGATCCAACTCATCGCAAAAAATCGAGAGACAGGGCTTCTCAGGCAACAGCCTGCGCCAAATTTCAAATAGCACCAAATACACCCGATCTTGGGCTTGTCCATCGGCGTCTTCTTCCTCTTCTTCTTCCCCAGTGAGGGCGTCGCAGAGCTCTTCAGGAGAATCAAAGTTTTCCGCATAGGCCGTGAATGAGGGATTGTCGAGGCGAATATTTAGGTCGTTCAGCCGCTCAAAGAGTTTTGGCAGAGATACCTCCCGATAATCTTCTACTTGCCAGGTTTCAACGTCGATATCGGGATCTAATAGCCAATTCATTCTCAAAGAAGTATAGAGGGCACGACGTTCTATTTGCATAATGCATAGTATCTTGGTTAAAAATTTTACGGCTTCACAGTAACCGAATGGCTCGATGGGAAATATATCCCAATTGCCCTTCAGCTGTCACTATCTTAATCCACTGCCCGGACTGCTCCACTCCGACGACTTCCACTTTTAGACCAGCTAGCAAAGGGCGATTGACCACCACCTGCCGCTCTGGACTAGTGTCTCGGTACATCAGCGCCGGATAAACGAGTACACCTTCTATGGGGGCAAAACAGCAGCTATAGAGCAAGCTGCTGCCTAACCATATCACCAGCACAGTCCCCAGCACACCGCCGCTTAAAGCCAAGGCTTTAAAGCACGGCAAAGCTCTTTTCCAGCCATACCTGCGGCAGACTAAAAAGGCACCGGCCAGCCCGCCTGTGGCCAGGGCGGCCAGGCAGCCTAAATAACTGCGCTCGGATAACGTCAGCCAATGGTCGAGCTGCAAGTCGGCCATGGAAGGCCAGGCATGGGCGCGCTCAGAGGGCTGCCCTTGTAAATGCTTTTGGGCTAAAGCCAGATTTTCTTTTACCTTGGAGTCTCTGGGCAGAGAACTCAAGGCTCGATAGTAATGCCATATGGCCCAAGGGTAGGCGCCTAATTGAAAGTAGGTATTGCCAATGCGATACGCCAGCTCGCCGGCCTGCGCGGAGCGATCCTGCGCTTTAACTTGCCGCAGATACAGGGCCAGCGCTTGATTAAATGCGGCGCTCTGCTGTTCGGCGCTGGGAAGGCTAAGGGCTGAGGCATAAAGCTCATCCCCGCTCTGAAAAGCATAGGGTTCAGCATAGACAGCTGACTCTCCCCCTAAAAATCCCAGNNACAGCAGGCACATGCCTATCCCTAGACTTGCCCGGAAAAGACGGGCGTAGCCCCAAGCGCAAACATCGGCGCCGGCACAGCGCCAGTTTTTTTTTCCCATGCAGCCTCTTTTCCTCTTATTTTAGCACTTTTACCGACCAAAGTCAATTGCAGCTTGAAAGGGCTTTTAAGCTGTTTGACAAAAACAGTAGGGAAAGATACAATTTTTGATTTATCGTCTTTCCAAGAAGTCGCTGCCATCGAATTTAATCAGATCAAATAGCAGATTTGCGATTTACTTCGCAGGGCATTCTTCCTGCTATTCCCAAGAAATGAAGCGCAAAAGATGCATTTGAGATGTGAGATGATTGAAGTCGATTGCGGCGGCTTTCAGGAAAGAGCATATCTCGATTATAAGGAGTTTAGCCTCAAGTGAAACAAAGACCTCATATCCTCATCACCAACGACGATGGCATCAATGCACCAGGCATCCGCCATTTATGGCAAGCGCTCGCCCCCATAGCCGATCTCACCATAGTA
>PLSG01000217.1 GCA_003164155.1 Parachlamydiaceae bacterium
TAAGTAAAGGCATCAGCAAAATTTCAGTTTTCTAATTTTGATTTTAGTTTATACGTTTGAAGCCTCCCGACCCTTCCTCAGCCCGAAGCTCTCGGTTCTTGGAACTTTGGCTTGGAAAACACAGCCCTTTCCTAAGCTCCATAAGTAAGCTAGGTAAAGTTCCTCACGCTGAAGGCGTGACGCATAGTGAATAAAACGACGACATTATCATCTCCAGAATCAGGGAAACTTGGATAAAGACCGGCAGAAAAAAATTTCCATTCAACTATGAAAAATGAAAAAAATCAATTTCTATTAAATGTTTAAGTGGATATTTATGAAAAAGTAAGCTTTAGATACAAGAAAAGTACGGTTTTTATGAGATTTTAGGTTGATGCCTAGCCCATTCAGGGGTGAATACTGCCAAGCTTTTATTGCCATATGCGGCAATAAAAGCTTGATAACGCACTAGGGAGAGTTACTTGGCTTCAGGAGCTGTAGTGTTATCTGCTTGAGGTTGTTTCTTCCATTCCAAAGACTTGAGATATTCCTCATCGACTTCCTCGTCTTCTTCATCTTCATCCAAAGGGATAGCGTAGATATCGGTATTATCCATCTCTTGACGCACTTCGATGTCATCGCTTTTTTCTTTAGCGTTAGCTTGGACAGCATTAGGCGCGGTTAATAAGATTAAAGCTGCGCAGCTGCTGATGATTCCCATAAATACTTTGTTCATTCCATTCTCCATTGTTTACGTTGTAATTTTTTCGTCAGCCTGCTCACAGGATTGCTTGGCTCAATTCTTTGCTTATTTCAATAAAGAATATAAATGTTGTAACAAAATATTCATTTTCAGTCAACCCTTGTTAGCATTGTTAAGCATTTTTTTCCCACGGCAAGATGTTTTTCTCGACAAAATTGCGAATTTTTTTTTGCACTATGGGGTCATGCAAAAGACGCGTGGTTTCAGCGACAGCCTCATTTTCCATCTCCTCAGTTACAATCCACATTTTGCGAAAATACACTTTCATATTGATTAGTGTGCTTTCATCTAATCTCAATAATCTTTTTAATAGGCGATCAACCGTTTGATCGAGTTCGGAAGATAGCTCGTCAACTAAATGAAAGAGATGAGCTTCTTTAGCAGAGACGGCCTGCATGCTCAAAGTCATCCTGTAGGCACATTGTAAGCCTACACGCCTGACTAAAAACGGCATCACCATGGCTGGCAGAAGACCCCAGCAAGCCTCTGAAAGGGCGAAAGTAGCAGCCTCGCTGGAAACCACCAAATCGCAGGCGGCGGCCAAACCTACCCCCCCCGCCAAAACTTTGCCATCGATTTTGGCCATAGTTATCTTAGGTCCAAACGAAAGTCTTTTAAGCGTGGACATATAGTAGCTTGTCCAATCAGCTATCGCCGACGGATCGCCCTGCAAGCACAACTTAGACATCTCCGCAAAATCCATTCCGGTACAGAAGACACCACCAGAAGGCCCATTTGAAGCCCTATCTTGGCCCTCTAAGATGATCACCCGGCATTCTGGCCGCAGCGCAGCTTCATCCAGCACATCGTTTAACTCCTTCAAAACCTGTGTATTGAGGGTGTTCTGACTATCTGGTCGATTAATAGTTAAGCGCCACACCTGCGACTGGGCGCGAACGACTAATGTGTCATAAGTTTTTAGCATAGTTTCGACCCTAGTAGCGATAGTGTTCTGGTTTGTAGGGCCCTTTTTCATTTAATCCCAGGTATTTAGCCTGCTTAGGGGTCAGCTCTGTCAACTTTACACCCAGCTGCTTGATATGCAGGCGTGCGACCTGCTCGTCCAGAATTTTAGGCAGACGATAAACGCCAATGGGATATTGGTTTGCATTTCCCCACAGCTCCATCTGGGCCAACACCTGGTTAGTAAAGGAGTTGGACATCACAAAGGAAGGGTGTCCGCCGGCGCATCCGAGATTGACTAAACGCCCTTGAGCCAATAATACCAAGCTTTTCTTTTTGTTCTTCCATACGTATTGGTCCACTTGAGGCTTGATGTTGATCTCTTCGATTTGGGGATTTTTGTGCAGCCATTCCACGTCGATTTCACAATCAAAGTGCCCTATATTGCACAAGATAACTCCATCCTTCATAGCCTCGATATGCTCTTTTCTAATCACCCCAATACATCCCGTAGCAGTTACGAAAATGTCTCCGCAGGCAGCCGCCTCTTCCATGGAAACCACCTCAAAACCCTCCATAGCGGCCTGATAGGCGCATATAGGATCTATCTCGGTGATTAAAACATGCGCTCCCAATGACCTCAAAGCCGAAGCACACCCTTTGCCCACATCGCCATAGCCAGCCACTACGGCGACTTTTCCGGCAATCATGACATTAGTGGCTCTTTTGATGCCATCCACCAAGGACTCGCGACACCCGTATAAGTTATCGAACTTGGATTTAGTCACTGAATCGTTGACATTGATCGCCGGAGCTCCGAGCTTACCTTCTTGCGCCATTTTGAGCAAATTATGCACTCCGGTGGTGGTTTCTTCGGATATCCCCTTGAGCCCCTTCAGAAGGGCCGGATGCTTATCGTGCACCAGATTGGTGAGATCTCCACCGTCATCTACAATCATATTCAGCGGCTGATCGCCAAACATCAGGGATTGCTCGATGCACCACTCATATTCTTGCAAAGACAAGCCTTTCCAGGCAAATACCGGCACGCCTGTGCTGGCAATAGCCGCAGCGGCGTGATCCTGGGTAGAGTAGATATTGCAAGACGACCAGCGCACCCGAGCGCCCAAATGCACCAAGGTTTCAATCAGCACAGCTGTTTGCACGGTCATATGCAGGCAACCGGCAATCCTGGCTCCTTTTAAGGGCTTCGTAGAAGCAAATTCATGCCTCAAAGCCATCAGCCCCGGCATTTCCTTTTCGGCCAAGCCGATCTCTTTCCTTCCCCAAGCAGCCAGCTGCATTCCCTCGGGAGAGGTTACATCTAGATCGCGTACGATTTTGTATGCCTTGACTGATGAAGCTTTAGGTTTAGCCGTAACTTTTGTCGCCGCCATATGCCTTATCCTCTGGTAAACTTTTTTTTGGTATATCCTCAACATACCCATAAAATAATTTATTTACACCGAATTTTAAAAATTTTTATCGCAAAGAAACACNNGTGTCCTTTGCGATCTTTGTGTGTTGCTTTGTGTTTAAATGCGCTAAATGCCTAGGCCTAGGCTTGGAGCGATTTTTCGATAACCAAAAGGGAGGAGACGACTTCGGCATTGGATTCGGCGATCCACTTCTGCACCTGCCGTACGCTGGACATGACTGTAGAGTGATCGCGAGAAAAGACATCGCCAATTTTCATGAAAGGCAACTTCAATTTATGCCGGCACAAAAACATAGCCATCTGCCTGGGCAAAGAACTATCTCGGCCTTGCCCTTTGCCCAGAATGTCTACGCTGCGTATGCCATAGCATTCCGCCACGCATTGGATCACTTTTTCAGGCGTGATCACATTTTTTTGCTCTTCAGCCATGAGATCCGCCAGCAGTTCCCTGATAGCCCCCAGATGGCTTCCCACCGGCATAACCTGCCGATTTTTATGCTCACTCTTCTGCAGATGGGAGCGCAAGACCAAGGCCTCCAGGGCGCGGATCAAAGACTTAGAGCTGCTGTTAAAAGTAGCCTTTAAAAAATCGGCCACATTGGGAGTCAGCTCAAAATGCAAAGCCGCTGCCTTGAGAGCCAACATGCGGGCTATCTCGGGCCCTTTAAGCGCCTCCATGGACGCAGCGATTCCCCACTCGAAGCGGCTGACCAGGCGAGGTTCGATATGCTGTAAAAACTGGGGAGCGCAATGGGCGCTAAGGATGATCTGCTTATTGTTGAGGTGCAAGGTATTGAACGTATGAAATAGCTCTTCTTGCGTCGCCCCTTTGCGCGAAAATACATGCGCATCATCGATGACCAAGGCATCGGCATTTCTGTAGGCATGCCGGAAAGTCCCCATTTCCCCAGCCTT
>PLSG01000387.1 GCA_003164155.1 Parachlamydiaceae bacterium
TAGTTTCGATATTTTTTTTCAATAACTTTAAAACTGCGGGTGCAGACGCGTTAGGTAGTTTACTGTATGCGATAAAACATCTGTGGATTATGTTTAAACTTTCGATGCAGACTGCTTGTATGTTTTTAGGGAAAGATGGCTCATTCATAAAAATTTGAAGTGGTTTTACACCTCTGTGAAGGTTAAGCAAGATCTTCAACGTCGTGGTGATTTGCTTGGTATATCTCTTCATAGATAAATAGCGTTTGCTTTTTGAAAAGAGGGATAAATCTAAAGCTGGGGTATCGCTTGACAAGGATTGATCAATCTGACTTCTTTTTTCTTCTACGTAGGCAAATTTTCTTTCGGAAAGATCTTTGGCAGCGACCATAAGAGAGGCATATATAAAGTTTTCATTCATCAAGAACATTAAGCAATTGAGAGCAAAGGCACTATCTTTTTGGGTATAGGCGAAATTAAACAAAGCTTCATATTCGTCTATGATGAGTACCCCATTTAAAGGATTCTCTGCCAAACCAAATATGGAATAGGTACGGAGAACAGAGAGTGCTGTAAGTTGAAAGGTGGGTACATCGCAAAGGTAGAGATAAGAATTGCGTAGTTTTTTCAACCATTCAAAGGCAAAGGCATTGTCCTTGAAATCTGTGATTAAATTAAAATGTATGTGCATTAGGGAGTTTTTCAATTTGTCCGCTACAGGAAGAGCGGTTTCTTTGTTCTTTAAGTGGCGAAAGTATCCCCTAGTGGTAGCAAAATCTAGTAAGGCCTTCATATGCGTAAAAGCCTCAGCGCTGTCTTGGAGCTGGAAGAATTTTAAGAAATTTTCGCTGATTTCACATATGGCTATCAAATTTAAAGGTGTAATAACTTCTAGTTTAAGTAGGTCTTCTATTCGCGTATAGAGTTTTTGCATCGCTGGGAGAGATACTTTTTTGAAAATTTTATCGCCTGATAGATTTATCATCTTTCGAGATGCAAGGAGCTCTTGGTTTATTAATTCTGCAAGCGTATTTTCATAACAAATATTTAGATCTTTAGGATAGTCTAATAAGCCTACTTGGTCCCCCATGTCTCCGAACATTCTATAAGCTACATTTCGACACTCAAGGTTTGCGGGAAATAAAAAACTTTCAAACAATCGAGCGATCATTAATCGTAAGAGTGGAGGAGGGAGAAGTCTACTATCTATTATGAGATCCTCTATTAAGATTAGTTCAATTTTTTGAAAATGTTCCATCAGGCTAGAGTTTTTAGCGCGATCAAAAAAGAAATATATTTTTGGAAGGACTACTTGCCAAAAAGGTGAAGAAGTTTTTCCCTCTAGTGCCAGTTGATGTATACTATCGAAGATAGTTTCAAAGTTCCCTGAAAGCTCTTCCAGTCTGGGATAGATGCACAGGCAATCCATTATGCCTGGCAATATTTTGATCTGTTCATCTAGTTCTAATGCTTCATAGATCTCTAGAGCTTGGTTAAGGTGGCTGAGAGAATGCATGCCGAGATAAGTAAAGATGCGGCAAGTGGAATGCAAATTGGCCAATGCAGGGTCTAACGAAGAGGTTGAAGGCAGTATTCTACTCAATAGATGGTACTGCTCGGGAGTTGTGTTAGGACGTGATCTTCTCCATAACACGTATTCCATTTGATCTTTGGGAGAAGACAGCAATTTGCTCCACATCTCTGGCAAAAGAATGGCTTCTAGGTTTTTCACCACCGCATTGCGTGTTTGGAAACGGCAGTGCGAAAGCGCTTGAGTGGACAAAAGAGGTTCTATAATTAAATTTGAAAGGCTTTCTTGGTGGATTTCAAATTTACTGTGGCACAGTTTTTCGGTTAAAAGCTGTAGTACTTCTCCCAAGGGCTCCCAGTCATCTTCGAAAACCAAACGCTGGCGAAGTACTTCTCCGCATAATTGCATAGCTAAAGGCTGGTAGTTTTCAACTGGGGCTTTGGCGCCTTCTTTGATTAGTTGTAAAATAGTTGTTTGTAAAAGTTTTTGTGAAGAGACATCTTTAGCGTGGGTCATCATATGGCGCACTTTCAGCACTGCTTGTGAATAGGTTAGCCCAAATGGTAGTTTTCTTGGCATGAGAGCTAAGGCCTGAACCAAAAGTTTATAGGTGGAGGTGTTGCTTTGATAGAAATTCCACAAAAAGGAAGTCAGAAAATGGAAAGCTTTGGCATTTAGTTTTTCAGGTTCATCTTTAGCTTTGCCTAGGAGGTCTAACATGAGAGCGTTAGCAATCAGAGGATAATCTGGGACGAAAAGATCCGTATACTTAGAGGAGAGGATGTTAAAATACTCCTCAGAATGCTTAATCCAAAAAATGAAAAGATTGTAAGCTTCATTTTTAGCATCTTGACGAGCTGTTTCCGCTAATTTTTTTATGGCTTTCAGCAAACTTTGGGCGAAGCTAAAACGCTTCTCTTCGGGCAGTCTTAAAAAGCGTGCTTTTCCCTGGCTTATAGAATAAATGATAAATGCGCAGCTATTCGATAGATTGTCCGACAAAGTTTTTCCTTTGAAGGAAGACGTGGGAGCCAAAAGCCATTCTATCACAGTTTGTAGATGTCCAAAATCGAGAGATGTATCGCATTGCTTAGGATTTAGCTTTGCGATAAAAGCCTCGGCCTTGTCGAGTGGTTTTTCATGGGGAATTTCGTCGATTTTTTTGGCACTTTTTTCTTCGCTTTTTGGAAGCTCTAAGCTTTCTAAAGGATCGTGAAAACTAACCATGTTTTTAAAAGCAGGGTGTGTGCCCAAGCTTGGTTGGAGTGTGATAGCGAAAGTAGAAAAGGCCTTGGCAAATTGTTCTTTGGCAAACCCTTCTTCGGTGAGATCGGCTAGAAATTTGTTGAGTTGTTCTTGGTGTGATTTAGTAGAAGAGATATTTTCTAATGTTTGGCCTAAATAACGAAAATCATCGATTTTGCCTTTAAGGGCATTTTTCATGCGCAATAGAAATTTTCTTTGCACTTCACTATTCAAGCAAGGCAGAGCGGAAAGCTTGAGTTCAGGTTCAGAAGAAGAGCTAATAGCTGCTGATACGGTCAGTTTTTTTAAAGTGCGCATGGCCATAGCTTTATAAGATGTTTCGGGGTGGCTATGTGAACGTTTTTTACGTGTTTCCATGCATTTCAAAATGAGGTAGCGAAAACACGAGATTTTGACATCTGTCGACAATATAGCTTGGGCATATAGCAGCTGATGCACAAGCCTTAGCATGCGGTAGCGCACTGCGAGGTTGGGCCTCATAACAGTTTCCTTGAGAAATCGCTCGGACATTTCCGAAGAGAGCTTGTGGCTGATTTCGGTTACGAGGGCACTCGGGGGGGGATGCGACAAAATCAACCTCAGGGTGCTATAAGCGCTTTCTAAGTTTTCTGGTTGGTTGGTTTGTAGATTTGCAAAGGCCGCTTCCATCAGTTGTTTGCGAAAGCCTTGACGGGTTTCGTTTTGTAAAAAAAGCTTAAACAGCTCTTTGTTAAAGTGGCGTATGTTTAAAAGCAGCGTGCAAGCTTCACTGTAACATTTTAGGTTAAGCAATTTTTGCATTAAAATGGTCAACCACCATAACCTAATGGTATCGTTGGGAGAGTCTGCTAGAGCCTTTTCAACTAATTGGACGGTTTGTCTAAGCACTAGGGAATCTGTCGACGAAAGCAGATGGGAATATTTTTGAAGGCGCATTTCAACAGATGAAAAGAAAGCATTTTGTAGCCCGTGTATAATTAGCCGCTGTGTAGCCTCGGGATGGTTTTTTTCACAAGTCACCATTAGTGTGAAAAAGAAATTTATGCTTACCTCTCTTTTGAGGAGGTCTTGAATATGAAAGTAAAAGTCATTCATTAGGGGTGCCAAACGCAAAGCGAAGGGCTGTTTGTCAAGTACAGCTAAAAGATAGGGGAGGAGGTCGTTTAGAGGTCTTTTTAAAGATTCGAGAAGCTCAGTTTTTTCGGGCAAAACTATAATTTGCAACCAGAGGTCATTTAACTTCTGAAAACATTCTAATGCTTTTTTGGGGTTCTCAAATAGCTGAGAGAGCGTGGCAACCCAGGTTGAAAGGGTCGTGTTTCCGTGTTTTGCATAGCCTTCTCCTATGTGCTGCAAGAGAGTTAATAAACGCACTTCTTCGCTGCTTATCAGCTTGCGTACGCTTTCTTTGGATGATGAAGGTTGAAGTTTTTGAACCCAAGCTTCTGCTGCTCCGACACCGTGAAAGAGATCTATGGTGTGTTTGACATAATCCTTTTGTGCACCTTCCAAAAGATCTTCCTTGAGGATTCTTATAGATACCGAGGAATCGTCGTTCAGATATTTTGAGGGCAATTCTAAGAAATTAAATAAACTTCCCAGAAGTTTGGCACTTCCGGGATATTTAAAAAGGTTTGGCCATTGTTTGAGTAATGTTCGAGAAAGATCTAAAGGGGAATATTCATTGGCAGGCAGAGCAAAAAAAGTATTTTTAAAAGTAAAAAATGGGCGCATATTTTTAGTAAAAGGGAATGTGTAGGCACATATTTCTCCTTTAGCACCATTGGCCTGGTTGGCCCATTTGGCACACACGCATAGTCCATATACTACACCTAGAAAAGCCGGTGTGGCCTCTGCGTGGTTGCGTAGAAATTCAGCAAAAGAGGCAAAGGAGCCAATGTGCGTATCTTTATCGTGCTGCCGGGCAATGTCGAGAAAAGCCTGACTTAGAAGAGTACAGGCTTGAGGCTGATATTGGAGAGCGGATAATAGATAAAGAAAATCTGCTAAGCGTTTATAGGGGGTGCGGGCATGTTCTTTAAAAAAGCGCAAAAGATTTTTGGTGATGATGGTAGGGGCGTTCCAATTGAAATCGCGTGTATGCTCTACAAAGAATTTATCCAAAGCTAAAGCCAACACGGTGCGTGAGCTCTCTGCGGGAGGCAAAAAGACAGAGCCATGGCTAGCTTCCAGCATCAGGCGATAGAGCAGATTGTGGGTAAATTGTGGATAGGGAATATGGCAAACGCGGTTTAAGGCTTGCTCTTTAGCTGCGCTAAAAGCATGGGAATTTAGGGCAAAAGTATGGCCGGTAGACCAACGCGCAACCTGCCTTAAGATATTCCACTGACCTCCTGTAGAGCTGCTGAGACTATGCATGCGCGCGCGGTAAACAGCGTTGATTTGTAAATCGCCTAATTGTATCAAGGCCCAACTTGGTCTGGCGGCATGATCGGGTAAGCCAAAGACTTGGATCTTCACATCGTAGAGGTCTAAAATCGCCAAGGGATCAGCGGGTTTGCTAGACGACGAAGAAAACGCCTTTTGTTTGGTGATGCTTTGGATAAAGTGAGTCATGATAGAGGCTATTTTTTGGTGCAACTCGGCCTTAGTGGAAAGATAGTGTGTGGGATCGTCTAAATAAAAGCGAATGTCGATGTCATGTTTAGGAATGCTGGAGGGGTGTGTTTGGGAGCCTATGATCCACGCTTCGCGATCTTTTAGATGAGCGGCAAAGTTTAGCGGAGTAAAACTCAAATCTTCGCAGGGCACGGCGTATTGCTTGCATAGCGTGGGGTTGGCCTTTAGTTTGAATGTCTTTTCTTTAAGTGTGTCTAAGCGCGCTTTTTCGTCCGAGTCTAAGGCTTCTTCATATGGAATGACCGGTTGGCAGGGGATGCAGTCTTCAGAGGGGAGTAGAGGCAAAGGCCATTTAGGAGCAACCGGGCAATAGATGAGATGATTAAAAAAAGGAGACATAGCTTCCTTGAATGAAAGATATTAATGTCTGATGGTAAATAGTGTGAAATGATTATAGGGTGAGTTATATTTAAATTCAATGTTAATTGTTTTGGTTGTGGTTTAGACGTTCTGGATTTTGGAGGTGATAGAACGGGCGTAATTTATTTCGAATTTTATAATATCTTAACAATTCCTTTCTATATTNNAAGGATAGAAGAAACGGTTACAGTAGCCAAAACTTTGACCGAAAAGGTAAATGAGGTTAATCACCTTTAGGCATTTTTTCGCAGATGTAATCCATGAACACAATTGTGGTGCGTTGTGATGTTTGTAAGTATATTGTATTTAAAAGGATGAATTATATGTCCATTTCCTCAGTCCAAATTCCTAGCCAAATTTTTATGCCGCTAATAATGCTTATCACTCCCACGGTTCTTCCCGGGGTACCTTTGTTGCCTTTGAGTTCAAATCCTTTATTTATGCCATTTTCTTCCTCTTCTCTCAGAGATCTTACAGGGGCCGAATTCCCAAAATCTACAAACTTGCTAGATAAAAATGAAAAAGAACAATACGAACATGGGGAACTCAATAGCGAAGAGCATGAGTTCTTGTTTGCCAAATACAAAGAAAGTCGTTTAGATGATCATATGCATTTACGCTGGATGCGATTGGCCGAATCTTTCAACAAAAGATTTAATAAAGATGTGCCTGTAGAATCTTTAATAAGTCATTGTAGAAGAAAAGAATTTGAGGGCCGCATATCCCAAGAAGCATGGACGGCGCTTAAAATAAAGCGATTGGAGGCTCGACGGATATGCATGTTGAAGCGTAATACGAGGTTAGATACTCGTAGAGAACAAAAAAAGTCTGATGCTCCATTGCTAGGAAAGCATAATCGCAGTGACACCCCAATAACTTCCACTGAAGGCCCAACAGATATTCCTCCAATTTCAAATGAGAAAGAGAAAAAAAGAAGAAAAATTTCGAAACCTGTAATCCCATCATCATCTGATGCAGCTAAAATCGAAAGATCAACCTCTCCTTCATCTTCAGAGGAAGAAACTAAAACAGAAAGGTTAGGAACGTATAAAACTTTTTGGAATATGAATAGTAAAAGGTTTTTAAAAGACATTTTTAAAAGAGTTCCAGAGCTGCTTGAAAGAGATCGGGATGCAAGCTATCTTCCAGATAAATTATGGGCAGAACTTAGTCCGTTATATGGCGATAAATCAATAGAAACACTTAGAGTTCAATATCAAAGAATTAAAAGAAAAGGAAAGATTTTTACAGAAGTTAGGCAAAAAATGAGGCAATCTCTGGGAATATCTTCGCCAGAACAAAGCCTGAGTGAGAATTCAGAACCTCAAATTAAACGCAAATTTTGGAATCGCGAAAAACAGATAGAATTGCTTGTAAATTGTTTTAAAGAGTTCGGTATAAGTGATGACGAAAGACGCCCAAAGAGTGTGAGGATGGAAAAATGGAAGCTTATTGGTGTAAAGATGGATAGAGGTGCAGAGGGAGTTAGATGTCTATATTTTTCATTAAAATTAGATATGAAGGCAGGAAAAACTGCAGCAGTAGCCGTATATAGAGAAGCTAAAAAAATATTTGACCAGCAATCTATTTCTTAACCCTTATGTTTATTCATCATGCTGCAAGCTTAGTGCGTTGTAAACATTAAAGTGATGTTGAAATTAATCAGTATCTATCTATTTAATATTTATTGTGTATTAGTGCGCTGTAAATATTAAATTGATAGATTTGGCCATCCACGACTCTTGGCATGGTAAAGTTGCGG
>PLSG01000299.1:0-352 GCA_003164155.1 Parachlamydiaceae bacterium
CTTTTCATTTTTAAGTTTGTCAAATGATTTCGGACCGGGAAAAAAGGGCATTCAAAACAGTCGCTTCTTAGGCGCTTTCTGTCGTGCCAGACAGGCTTTGGCAGATGATCACATCTTTTTTAAGTCTAACCTTTATCTTTTTATGCGTTGACAAAACTAGCGCTTCCGCATGATAATGTGCGAAGAATATTTTTAGGATATTTCGCTATGAGCGCAAAATTTAGTTGGATTTTTCAGGAATGTCTTCTATGAGGCAGTCTAAAGGTTATATTTAAAGCTCGGGTTGTGTCATCAAGGGAGACAGATTAGGCATTTTCCTCAGCCTGTAGGGCTGGCAGTGCAACAGCCCAGG
>PLSG01000299.1:359-9033 GCA_003164155.1 Parachlamydiaceae bacterium
CTGCCAGCCCTTCAGGCTGAGAAAAGGTCTGATTTGTCATCAAAATGACACAGTGCATACTTTGAATATATCACTTAAGTGTCGTCGTAGATGGTGTTTTTGGGGAATCCAACCTGATTTTGCGATCATAGATATTTGGATCGTATTTTGGGCATTTTGTGTACTTCAAAAATAGGATGGTGGGCATGGATAAGGAACGAGAGTCTGTATTTTCATCGGTGCTACGAGCTTTTTTTGGCACGCTTTTCAGGTTTATTGCCGTGGTGGTGGGGTTAATCCTCTTGGTGGTGGTGGTATCCGTCCTGTCTGGTTCTGCCGACACCGATCTCAAGCTCAAGACCAAAGTGAAAATACTGCCAGACGCCGATGGCACCTTCAAGAAGCTGTCCGATACAGCACCTGTAATCTTGCGCCTCAATATTCGCGGAGTAATTGGTTCAGAATTTCTAAATATGGATAAGGTCCGCACGCAGCTCATCGAGTCGCGCCTGGGAGATCTCAAAGACGACCGCGTCAAAGGCATCTTCTTGCAGATTGAATCCCCAGGCGGCGCGGTGATCGATTCGGACGTCATCTACCATGCCCTAAAGGAATACAAAGCCCGCTACAAAGTGCCTGTGCTAGCTTATGTTGACGGGATGAGCGCTTCGGGAGGGTATTATATTGCCGCTGCGGCAGATAAAATCTATGCCAGCGATGTGAGCATCGTAGGCAGCGTGGGAGTGATTATGTCTACATTTTTTAATGTGTCGCAGCTTTTGGACAAATGGGGCGTGCAAGCGCTGACCTTGAGCGATGGCAAAGGCAAAGATGAGTTGAATCCCTTCCGTCCATGGAGTAAAGATGAGTCGGAAAACCTCAAAAGCCTGATGGACTACTACTATCAAGTTTTTGTGAACGTGGTGACCTCAAACCGACCCATCGAAAAAGAAGCCCTGATTGATACCTACGGAGCCCATATCTTCGCAGCGCCAACTGCCCACACGTTGGGATATATCGATGGAATTGAAAATGATCGGAACGTCATTTTAAAGCAGCTAGTGAAAGAAGCTGGTTTGGAAGGGAAGGAATACCAATATATCGAGCTTGAAGAAACGACATGGCTGGCAGAGCTATTTGATGGATCTAAATCCTTGTTTTCTGGCAAGATAGTGCATCAGGTGCAGCTGCCACCGGAAGTAGAGATGCAAATGAAGCATCCGGTGTTGTTTCTCTACAAACCGGGCATGTAAAAGGCCAAAAAGGACCTAAGGGACCAAAGGACATGAGCAAGGTCCCTTAGGTCCTTTACGTCCTTTTGGCCGCCAAGTTTTCCTAAATTAGCGCTTATGGGGCAGCGCCTTAGTACACTGTAAGCATTAAAATTGAGGGTGAAAGCATCCTATTCTTCACCCCCGAATGGGCATAGGCATCAACCTAAAAATATCATGAAAAAACACCCCTAAAAATTACGAGGGAGATCTCATTTAGAAAAGCACGTTTTAGCTCAGATAAAAGAGGATTGTTCATTTCCGGGAGCCCGCCTCGGGCGACTCAACGAAGCCCACAGTGACCGTAGCCCTGAGTCCTCGAGGGGCGGAGGGAACTGTGGGAATGTCGAAATTGTATCCAGAGCCCGGCAGGGCGAATGAAAAAATGCGACACGTTATAGGCTAAACCTTACTATTTTTTTCGAAGAAATTATTTGTTTGACAGCCGTTAAAAATAATCATAGGGTCTGCATGAGGAACGCGTCGCATTTTTTCATTCGCCCTACCGGGCTCTAGGAACATTTTTAACTGACCCACAGTTCCCTTTGCCCCTCGAGGACTCGGGGCTGCGGTCACTGTGGGCTTCGGTGAGTCGCCCGATGCGGGCTCCCGGAAATGCGAAGCCCTTTTTTATACAAACTAAAACGTCTTTTTTTCTCAATAATCCCTTCCTCGTAATTTGTGAGCCCCGTTTTCTCATGAGATTTTAGGTTGACGCCTATGCCCCTCAGGGGCCATACGCAGTGGGCTTCACCCAGATCGCTCCTCCGGAGCTTAGGGCATAGCTTGTTAAGAATTAGTTTTTCCTAAGGGGGGCGCGGGTTTTTCTGGGTGTGAATTTTGATTTAGAGCGATTGCCTTGCTCTGAAGGAATGGGTATTTCTGTCAACTCCCCTTTATCCGAAAAGCTGAGAATGAACCCACCGATGGGTTGCAAAAGGATTTTCTTTTGCAAAAGAGTGCGGATTTGGCCTTCATTGAGCAGCACCCCTTTGTGTTCTTTCCATAGGACGAAGGGGCATCCTTGGCTCCATTTTGAGCATCCATAGCCCTGCTTGCCCTTTATCACTGCGTTTTTGCATCTTGGGCAATTGCCGTAAACTTCATAATCAATCTTGGAAAGATCGCTTCCGGCGATTACTTGTCCGGTAAATTGGGCAATCCGCTGCATAAAATCAGCCGCGCTAAATTTTCCCTGTTCGATTTCTTTTAATTTGGCTTCCCATTCGCCGGTCAGTTCAGGGGATTTTAAGTTGGGGTCTTGGATCAGTGCTATCAGATAGCGCCCCAAATCGGTAGCTGAGAGCGCCTTGCCCCCGCGTTGAATGTATCCGCGGCTCAACAGCGTTTCGATGATGGAGGCGCGCGTCGCTGGGGTTCCAATGCCTTTTTCTTTTAAGGCCTCTTTTAGGATTTCATCATCGACCAGTCTGCCAGCCGTTTCCATCGCTCCTAAAAGGGCATTTTCATTGAAATGGGCAGGCGGCTTAGTCTTGCCTTCTGAAATATGGGGAAGGTGCGGCCCGCTTTCACCTCTTTGCAAATGCGGCAGCTCTTGCATCTCGGGAGCTGGTTTGTTTTCTTTGCCCTCTTTGGCTTCTTCTGATTTTTTGGGATAAAGCACAGTCCATCCCGGTACAAGCACCCTTACCCCTTTGGCTTGAAAGGGCTCCTGGTTAGAGATTCCGTCAATCGTAGTGAGCTCTTTTATACATGCGGGATAAAAAGCGGCGATCAGCCTGGTTACAATGGCCTCGTAGACGGCTTGCGACGGCATAGGCAGAGTGCTGGGCAGCTTTCCTGTGGGGATGATGGCATGGTGATCGGTAACTTTTTTATCGTTGACAATGCGGTTTGAAAAGGGCAGATGGCTTAAATCCAGGGGCTCGATATCTTTACGACGTATGGACTTTAGCTGCTCTAGCGTCTTAGCCACTTGGGGCTGCAGATCGTGGGTGAGGTAGCGGGAATCGGTGCGGGGATAGGTAATCAATTTTTGTTCATAGAGCATCTGGGCAATTTCCAAGGTGTTTGCCGCAGACATTCCCAATTTTCGGTTCATATCCCTTTGCAGTTCTGTCAGATCATACAGCAGTGGGGGATGCTCATTTTCATTTTTGATCCCCACCTTATCGATTATAAAGGGGTGGGCTTTGACTTTATTTAGAACAGCTTCAGCCTCCTTTTGGGATTTAAAACGCTCTCCTTTCCAGCGGAAGAGCACTTCACGGTATTTGGTGAAAAGCTCCCAAAAGGCTTCAGGCTTAAAATGGCGGATCTCGTCGTCGCGTTTCACAATCATCGCCAAAACAGGTGTCTGTACGCGTCCCACGNNTGCCTCCTCCAAAGCGCACGGTGAAATTGCGCGTGGCGTTTAGACCGACGATCCAGTCCGATTCGCTGCGGCATTTGGCGGCGGCGTAGAGGTTGTTGTAATCGCTGCCCGGCTTGAGGTTTTGGAACCCTTGGCGTAGAGCTTCGTCAGTGAGCGATGAAAGCCAAAGCCTTTTCCATGGTTTATGCGTGCACTGCGTCATGCTGAGGATATAGCGGAAGATGAGCTCTCCTTCCCTTCCGGCATCGGTTGCGCAGATTATTTCAGTCGCGGATTTTAAGAGCTTTTTNNGACTACTTTGAGCTCGAATTGTTTGGGAATAAAGGGAAGGGTGGCTATAGACCATTTCTTCAGGGCCATATCATAATCTTCGGGATTTTTTAGAGCTATGAGGTGCCCAAAGGCCCAAGTGACCTGATAGCCATTTCCTTCGAAATAGCCTTCATGGCGCTGTCTGGCTCCCAGGTGTGCCGCGATATCGCGCGCTACAGAGGGCTTTTCTGTGAGAATTACTAACATACGTAACCGGCAAAATAAAGCTCAATTTTCGCGAAAATAACAACATATTCGCATTAGCTGCCTATTTTTGCAAACTATCTTTTCTACGACATTTTCCATTGAAGCATGTGCGAGTGCTTTAGGGTTTGACTAACTTAGTAGCTCCAGAAGTGCTGTCTGATGCCTTTTCTTCAATAGCAAAGGGATAGCTGGATGGGCGGCTCTCTACCTCGCTTGCTACGTCAATGCTAGTGGCTTGCGAAGATGTTCCCAGATTGGGCAGTAATAGCAAAAGGTCGTTTCGCCTAAGTTCTCTATCGGCTAAGGGTATATCTTTAAAACCCCCATAGGCTTTGATGGCAGCCTTTGTGTTTTTGATGATAACAGCTTTATTTGTGAGATTTTGCAATATTTTGATGTCGTTTTCATCTTTCTTGGCAACTTTGCGAAAATGTGCGCTGGTTCTTGCCAAGGCGAGTCCTGCGACGCAAAATCCAAATGCCATCCATTTTAAAGTGTTGTCTTCTTGATCTTTTTCTCGCATATTTTCCAATGCCAAAGATCCCAAACCGACGGCAAAAGAAAACACAGAAGCGGAAATGAGGCAAAAAGATTTGACTTTGGATACCGGCTGATTACAACATTTTTCTTGAGAATTTGAATCGAGTGTTTCCATGACGAGGGCGTAAAGCTTTTCTATGGCCTGCACGCTTTTTTTGAGAATATCCACAGACAGTGTTAAGTCCATATCAGATTTTTCTTTTTGCTCCAATGCATCATGTATCCCATTCAAAGTCTCTTCGATAGAGATCGTGGCGCGATCCCAGACCTCTTTGATCTTTGAAGGATTATGTCTATCTATGGGATTTATCTCAAGGGTACTATGTGGGAGGGGAGCATGCGCACTTGTGGTGGGGAACATCTTAACCTCTTTTTTAAAGTAAAATGACCTTTTTTGAAGAACGGGGACAAAATGCAGTGGGCATTTTAAGTCATACCCTACCTTTCTAATTAAGGTATAGAGAATTTAAGCTGGTGTTCAACTGCTCTTGAAAGCCCGCTAAGGTGAGGGCTCCCCCTGAATGGACCACTAGCACATTCCCGGTCAAGCGGCCAGGATCTTGCATGAGCTGCTTAGCCAAAAAGAATAGTTTTCCCGAATAGATGGGATCTAAGAAGACCCCTTCGTTTCGGGCTGTTTGGATCACGAAATGAAAGAGTTGGCGGTTGGTAGAGCCAAAAGCCGGCGCAAGTTCTGAGGGATAGCAATGGAAATTGTCGGGAAAAGGACACTTGACGCCTAGCCATATTTCAAAGGCGGCGTGCAGCTGATGCAGCTGCTGATAAAAGTCAGCCGTGGTGCCGCCTAAAATTGCTAGATGGCAGGTTGTGCGCTTGTGGATAAAAGCCCACCCCAAAAGGCAGGCTGCGGCGCAGTACCCTGTGCCCACATCTAAAAAGATATGGTCGAATGCCTGTCCGGCCTCCTGTTCATTGTTGAGGATGTCCAACGGCAGGGTCAGCGCTCCGGTAAAGGCTGAAAAGAGGGCGCCTCCCTCAGGCAAGATGCCTACGCCTGTTTTTTCGGCCACATAAGCCGCAATATGCGCATCCAGCTGCGCCCATTGGGCCTTGGGGACAAAGTGAAAGGCCGTCTCAGGCAGCAGCATGTGCAGCATGAGATAGTTGCCTATTTTTTTCTGGGGGGGAAGTCCTCTCAGAAATAAGGTGGGTGTGAGGCCATTTTCCAGCAGTAATTGGCAGATAGCGAGCACATGATTGGAAAAGGGACCGCCTATCACCACAACTTCGCGGTAGCCTTGCGCGAGAAGCTGGGGGATGAGCATGCGGTACTTACGGAATTTGTTTCCCGAGATTCCCCATCCCAGTTCGTCATCGCGTTTGATATAGCAGCGTGTGGCAGAAGAGGGGGAAAAGGAACGGAGTGCGTGTATGCGCGAAGTCACGGGATAAGGCATTTGCGGCAAATGTGCGAGCTTATTTTGTAAAAAGAGGAGGGGCCCTAGAGTTTCCAGCATTTTCAGGGCCTCAGAACAGTGCGAGGTACTGTTCTTGAGCATACTATTTGACAGCGTTGACAGCGCCTCAACGCAATTGGTCAGATCCTCCCCCATCTATAGATCCTTGAGCTTGCGTTCAAAGATTTTTTGCCAGCGATCTGTGTCAGAGCGAAATGTTTCTTTTTCACCCTCTTCGGCGCTTTCGGTTTGAGCAAAAAGATCATCTTGGTTTTGGCTTTTGCGCTTCAGTATTGACCTAGCACTCGAGTTAGCACGGGGCTTGGCGTGGGATTTGGCATGAGGTTTTGGCTGGGAGTTCGGCTTAGGGCGCGGTGCGTCTTCTTGGGCCAAGCTCATTTCGAGGCTTTTTTGGAAAGTAGCTAGATAGTAATCAAAGCAAGCGGCGGCAGAATCCGTGGCCTTTGGCTCGCGCGGGACCAAGGGGATGGGAGAGGGGGGGCGCGCACTAACGGTGCTAGGAGTTTTAGCTTTGGCCGCAGGCAGGCCAGGGGAGGAATGGCGCTGGCGGTTTTTATATGTTTGGTTTATGCGTGCGCGGAACTCTTCCACGCTTTCCGATTTAGCTGCTCTGCGGCGGGCGTGCCAAGCCAGTCTTTTATCTGAGGTGACCACAGTTTCATTGCGCGGATTTGGCGCCGACATCAATTCGGCTAAGATATACTCGTCGGCGGTTTCCCCTTGGGCGGTAAAAACTATTTCCAGTTGTTTGTAGTGAGAACGGGTAGCGCTGCCATATTGATACATGGCATCAAAGACCAAAGTGATGTCGAGGTTTAAGAGCTGTACTTTGGTACTTAAATCCTGAATTATTTGTTCACGCTGAGATTGAAGGGGTGCTTCATTGAAGGCTTGGCTGAAATGGCGAAATAGCAGATTGTATCCATCGACATAATAATGCACTTAGCCCTCACCTAATCGATTTTTACTTATCTCTTTCGTCACGGACATTTTCTAATATACCGGCGATTTGATCGAAGGCTTTGCGTCTATGGGAAATCCTATTTTTGGTCTGTTCGTCGAGTTCGGCAAAGGTTTTGTTGTATTCGTGTTTGATAAAAAGAGGATCGTAGCCAAATCCATTGCGCCCTCTTTCTTTATCGATGATGAAGCCTTCGCATATGCCATTCGCACATTTGACCACTTTCGTGGGAGCGGCTATCACTAAACTGCATTGGTAGTAGGCTAGGCGCTCAAATTCGCTTTTATCCTGCAGCTCGGCTAAGAGTTTATGCCGGTTTTCGGCATCCGTGGAATTGACTCCGGAGAAACGGCGTGAAAAAATGCCCGGCTGTCCAGCTAAGGCAGGCACTACTAGCCCAGAATCGTCAGCTATGACCCATTTATCCAACTCGTGAGCGGCATGCTGGGCCTTTAGAAGGGCATTTTCTTGGAAAGTTTGGCCGGTTTCTTCCGGAGGTACATAAAGCGGGAAGTTCAGCAGTGAACGCACATCGAGATGCTTATAAGGCCTAAGCATATCGCGGAATTCCCTTATCTTATGTACATTCGCGCTAGCGATCACAATTTCCATAATAACCTAAGTGGCTAGTCCTCTGAAATCCGGAGGACTAGTAAATGATAAAATATAAGCTAAAGGCCCAGTTAACCAAAGGTTACTTGTAAGATTCAGATCCATCCNNGGAGATCTGAATAGTTATGCTTACTTGAGATAGCTGCGTATGCCCACGATTTCAAATTCCTCATCTCGGAAGTGAAAGCGCTCGCCTACTTTGCACCCTACCATACTCTGTACGAGTTTAGCTTGGAAGGAAAGAATGTTGTTATCGACATCCGCATCCCAAGGTCCTAAGATGGTGTAGCATAGCTTATGTCCTTTGTGATCTAGCACATCGACGGTCGTACCTACGCCAACCTCATCTTGCGAGATATCATCCTTGGTGATGATGCGCGCGTGAGTGAGCTGATCGGACAACATTTTCATTTCTCCTTGGAGGCGCGAACGCTTTTCCAGGGCGAATTTGTATTCCGAGTTCTCGCGCAAGTCGCCAAGTGCCCGGGCCGCCTCGATTTCGCGGGCATTTTCGACGATTTCCGTCGTTCCGATCTGGCGCACTCTTTCTTGGGTTTTTAGATAGCCATCTTCCGTAGTCCAAATGACGTGCATATCCTTGCGGTTGTTCTTGTTCTTTTTGGATTCTAAAGAGGGTTGAACGACGGCAGCTAGTGAATTTAGGATTTTGACGTCGTGGTCACTAAGGGATGGGCATTTGGAAACTAAAAGCAAGAATTCTTTGAGAAATACCACGCTTGTGCCTTCGATGATCGAGCGCACAATGGCGTATCTGTTGCCTGAAAGAATGTTGAACATTTTCTTGGCTAAATCGCGATAGGCTACATTTGAGCTTAAAATGTTGAGCAGGATCAGGAAAGACTCGAGAAAATGGCATTTGCCTTCTTTGTTGCTAAACAAGGGGCTTTCATCGCCGACCACTTTTTGGAAATACCATACAAAGGCGTCAGGATATTCTTGCGGGTGTTTCAAGAGGTACTGCAGTTTAGGCTCTAGGGCTTTGACGGCTGCCCCTTCG
>PLSG01000367.1:0-3423 GCA_003164155.1 Parachlamydiaceae bacterium
AGGCATAAGGATGATCAGCATAAGAACTAGCATGCTAAGGCTCCTTTGGGGCTCTTTTCTTTGCACCCATATGGCGGTCATGGCACAGGATGTATTGCCAGAAGAACTAGTGGCTAAGCGCGTCTTTGCCCATCTCAAGCTGCAAGATACGCATTCCGCCTATAGCGAGGCCATAGACGGATTAAACTGCTACCCACACTCTAAGCTTCTGCAGACGGCGCTTATCAAGGTCTATGCCCATGGCCAAAACGAAAAGCAGATGCTGGGGGCTTGGCAGCAGTATATGCTTATGTACCCGGAAGAAATGGCCGATCGCGTGCTGCTCGAAGATATTGCTTGGTCAATTATCGAAAAAGGCGCGCAATCTTCATCTCCTATCATGCGCTTGATGGCGACACTTGGGGCTTTCTTTGCCAATGATATGCGCGGAGTGCGTCTTTTGCACGCCAGTATGCGAGATTCCAACTCCTTGCTGCGCTCGGCTGCCGTCTCGCTATCCTCCCACATGGGCGATCCGCTCTTGCGCGATGCCGTGCTGCGCGTGTTTCGCGCGGACAAAACGTGGCGCGTGCGTCTGGAGGCCATCAAAGCCATCGGCAGCATGCACATCCAAGAAGCTCATCCCGATCTAGTGGCTATCATCGCCAATGAAAAAAGCCCAGCTGAAGAAAAGGCCGCAGCCACGCAGTCTTTGGTTAACATGCTAGATACTATGGAAAGAGATGAGGTGGTTTGTTTAACCAATAGCAGCCGGGCAGGATTGCGCCTTTTGGCTTGTCAGGTAGTCTCGCATTTTGATTTATACCGCGATACGGACTGCATGGTTTTTCTACTCAACGATGTTTCGTCCGAAGTGCGTGCCTCAGCCTTGCAAGCCTTGGGTCTGTTGCGTGTGAAAACTTTTGGAGATCTTCCACTGTTAGAGTGGGTAGCTCCTTTGGCCTGTGACCCTGATCCCACCGTGGCCATCACCGCGGCATGGTTGATCACTCAACAAAATCCTGAGNNGAACTTTTTGCGCCTTGGCTGCAGCATCAGAAAAGCGACAATCGCCTGCTAGCTGCTGGCGCCCTAGCTTCTACTGGAAAGTACGGGCTTGCGCTGATGCAACAAGTTTTTGGGACAAGCGACGACCCTTATGTGCGTATGAATTTAGCACTGGGACTCATCGGTCAGCGCGTTTATACGCAAGAGGCTTGCCACGCTTTGTTCTGGGGGCTGACAAATCTACATGAGAACTGGATGTGGAATCAAATGGGATCCTTTAGAATACTGTCCATTAGCACGCTCAAACACAATCCCGACATCCCCCAGTACCCCAAAATGCAGGATCAGATTGCTAGGCTTGAAGTGCTCAACGCTTTGGCTATCATGAAATATCCCCAGGCACAAGCGGCTCTAAAGCAATTTTTAAAAGAGCAGAATTGGGAGGTGAAGGGCTTGGCCTCCACTGTGCTGCTCGGCGAAGGCGACGATGAGGTGTTAGACATGATGCGCACCCTGCTCGGCGACGCTGATCCTAAAGTGCATATGCAGGCGGCTTTGGTGCTCTCTTTATGGGGTAAAGATGAAGCGGCCATCGCCGTTTTGCAAGCTGGCTACCCTAAAGTCGATCGCGACACTAAAGAGCGCATCTTAGAGGGGCTTGGGCGCATCGGCTCCCCAACGACCATTCCCTTCCTCATGCAGATCATGCCAGAAGCGCCGCAGTCTCTGCGGATCATCGCTGCCTGTGCTCTCATTCAGTGCATTAATCATTGAAAGGACCGAAGAGACATAAAGGACAAAAGGGTAGAAATGTCTTTTTGGTCTCTTTTGTCCCTTTGGTCTCTTTTGTCCTTTTTTGTTAAGGGTACAGTTGCAAAGCATACTGGATTATTCGCTCAAAAGCGTAGCGGGTTATTCGCTCACATAGGCTCACGCGAGGTTTAGGAGTAGCCACCGTTGAGATTGTTGCAAAACTCCAAAAGGCAGTTTTTAGGGTTTTTGCAATTTTTTATGTGGTGGCTAAAATTTTAGGGTGCAACGTTCGGTATGCTACTAAGGCAAAGCAGATATTCCAGGCGAGATAGAGTAGTAGCACAACAAAGGGCTGATGGCGGGGGACTATGCCGGGGGAGGCAGTGTTTTCCAAAGCCTCATGTTTTAAGCGTGCTAGGTTGAAAAAAAATTCTCCATTTTCGACTTGTTCGGCGTAAATTAGCGGGTCTGATGAAGGGACTTCTTTGCTCCAAACATCGATGAGATAGAGTTGCCACCCCAAGGTGAGTTCTTCTTGCTGTTTTTGAATGCTCTTGTCCAAGGGTTTTTTGAGGTATTGCTGTACAATATGCGCTTCGCTTGGAAAAAGTGTGGCCGAGGCCGCGGTTGTCGCTTTAGGCTGCAGTCCGTTGTCGACTATATATGCTGCTACGATCAAAGGTAAAATCCACAGAGCTTGAGCCGCACCCTCTATGCGCAAGAGCAGCATTAAGGCCAGAGCAATCGAGAAGAAAATCCAAGCTAATTCAAAAGGAGGGGTTTTAACGGCAAAAGTATAAAATGCGTTAGTCGTTTTGGCCCAAAAAGAGGGCTCGATCTTCTTTTGCAATATAGTGTAGTAAGCACTTAGCTTAGCTCTTTCGCTTAGAGGCAGCTGTGCAAAACGCGCCGCGTTGCGCTGCAGGCGCCCTTGTGCTGTCGCACTAAGGTTTTTGGAAGGGGTCTCGACACCCGCCACATTTTGATATAAAAGAGCGTAGGAGGTCTGGGTCATATAATTGTCAATGTAGGGCGTCACCATATTCCAGCCGATAGCCGTAAATGCCAGGCATAATTGGATGATAGCTAAAATGCGCGCAGGTTTAGCGATGAAAACATGCGCGGGAATTTCTTGGCGTTTTTTTCTAAACATGTGTATCTCGTTTGGGGATTGATGGGAGACGTTAATCCTTTGACTGCTTTTTTGGAATGATTTTTTTCTATAATGGCAAAATCCCTTCGATTGCAAAATTCGGTTAGATTTCCCAAATGAGCCATCTCTATTATGTCCTAAGCGACATTCGGGGAATAGATTAGACCCTTTTCTCAGCCTTTAGGGTTGACCTACAACAGTCATCTCCTTAATTCACCCTTGAACGAGGGGCCAGAGCAAGCGAAGCGCAGCTCTGGGAAGTCAATGATAAATATTGCACACCTCAAAGAGCACACATCAATCTAAAAGCATCGTTAAAAAACGCTCCTACAAATAACGAGGGAGATTTTATTTGGAAAAGCGCGTTTTAGCTCGGACAAAAGAGGATGGCTCATTTTCGAGAGCCTGCCTCGGGCGACTGAACAAAGCCCATAGTGACCGCAACCCCGAGTCCTCGAGGGGTGTAGGGAACTGTGGGGATGTCGAAATAGTATCCGGAGCCCGGTAGAGGCAGTTGCAAAAGTCCAAAA
>PLSG01000367.1:3475-3614 GCA_003164155.1 Parachlamydiaceae bacterium
CGACTGAAAAAATGCGACACATTATTAGAATGGACCTTGCTCTTATTTCAGAAGAAACTAAATTTTGGCCAGGCTTTAAAAATAATCATGGGGCCTGCATTGCAAACGCGTCATATTTTTTCAGTCGTCCTACCGGACT
>PLSG01000106.1 GCA_003164155.1 Parachlamydiaceae bacterium
AGGGGGGGTTAGCTCGTCGTTATTTAAACTGTTCAATGCTTGAGGGAAGCCCCACGCGCATAAAAAATCTTGCAAAGGCTTGAGCTGTATGTTCCAAGTAAGGGGATTTTAAGCACTTTCTTTTTCTTGATTTGCTAATAAAATTATTCAGAAAACCTATAGGAAGGCTGTATATTTGCCGAAAATCAATTACTAAAGCTTCTTGATTATTAAAGCTTGAAAATCCTGCAACCATATGCAAGCCTTCGACACGTCCTTGTCTAACAGATTCCCAGCTTTTTCTCCTTAAGTAGGTATTGTTTAATGAAGCAAAAACATCCAAAGAATAGATTGGGCACAAAGCTACAGATTTGGCTTTATTTTGAGCTAAATCACATGATTGAGTCATAACTAATAGGTTTCTTATCTCAACTGTTGCATCAAGCTCCTTATCAGAGTCTGAAAAAGCTGATTCAGATATCAGTACCACAGGGCAATCTTCTAGATATTCCCCTTGAAATAGAGAAGCTTCCCGACAATCTTCCCAGCAAATTATATGTTCCATTTACAAAACATCCTCATAGTGTTCATCATAATTTACTGGTTGCCCCTTAGTCTTTGAAGTAATACGGAGCTTCACGTTATAGGAACGTATGGGATTTGGAGAGACGTAATCAGCTAGCGGCTCTATAAACATTTGTGCAATCCTTGGCGGATTTTCATAACCAGCTTGAATTGCTGCAGCTCTATACCATTCATTATCAATTGACTGCCTGATTTCTTTTTTTTCGTAGCTTGTGGCATAAGTCGAATAATTTGAATACATCGAATTAACTATCATGATATCAACTGTCGTGTTTTATTTGTTATGGAACTTTCAAAAACTTGATTTTTCCTTATTCTCCATTTTTCAAGAAATAACCAAAAATCTTCTTCTGGCAATCGTTCTTCCTCATTAAATAGATCGAAGTCCAGCAAAATTGAAATAGTACTAGGTTTATGAGAGGGAATTAAAGCTTGGGTAATTATTAGAGTACTATTTATTTCGGCCTGATTAAGAATGACCTGCATAGAAAATCCCGTAATGTTATTTTCAGGGAGTTGCGGAAATATTTTCAGGTAATCAGATAACTCAAATTTTGTTTCGGGAAAATCAAATCTATTAATGAAGCGAACGGCAATTCGCTGGATACACAGAGGCAGAGTGGATTTTTGATAAATCATCCATAGAAACTTGGCTTTATCTCTAAACTTTTCCCAATTTTCATAAGGAGCCAATTCACTAAAAGTAAATCCATTTTCTTTAATTTGAAGAATATGCTTATTGTCCTCAGGTGTAAAACGCAGTCCTACACTAGATGTGATTGGATTTGCCTGCGGATTTTCTCCCGCCTCTAATCGAAATTGATTTTGGAATTGCTTTGAAACAAAAGGGTATTCTCTTAAAAAATTTTCACGCACTGATTTATCTAGCTTTGTAAAATCCATATCTTTTGCAGGTAAAACCCTAATATCTATTACAGCTTCAATAATAGGTGCTAAAGGATAGTTTTGTTGCACGTTTGATTTATTTGCCATGTGTTATCATTCCAATAAAATATAATCCCCGAAAACTGCCAAAAATGTTAAGCACAAGCCAACATCAATTTCGGGCATGGTTCAAGGTTAGGTAGTACTCTTAGGCGTTGTAGCTCATTTTTAAACCATTTTCAATGTCAGCTTTTTAGTCTAAGCAATGGATTTTATACTACCTTACCAAAAAAAATCAAGCACAGTGTTGATCTGGCTTTGTGTTCCGGGGGGATCTGACCAGTTGCACTTTATCTGCTTTCCATTTTGTCCTCTGCATGATTGTAAATCATACTCGAAAGCTGGCTTTCGTCTTCAAAGATAGCAAAGACATCGTCAATAGCCGGCATGCTGCCATTGTTGACCACCAGCATATAAGCTAAAAGATGGCCATTTTTGCCTTCAATATAACCAGCTAAAGCTTGAGTAATTAAAAAGTATTTTCCGGTAGCCAAATTAAAAGCTACGCCCGTACCTGGTTTAGCACGCACTTTTCCCACGGCAGAGGAGTCTTTGGCAAAGTCCTCTAAGGATCCATCTACCCCCAAAATGGGTAGAGCGTTGAAAAAATGCTGAAAGCGCGCAGGAGCTTGTTTGTGGATAAATTCCAAAAGCACAACCTCGCCTTGAGGTGTTAAGCGATTTTCGTTGCCACCGGCCGCATCGATCAGCACAAAGGCCTGAGGGGAAAGCTTGACTTCTTGGGTGATAAAATCCCCCAATAGGCGCATCCCCTCTTCAAATGTCTTTTGTCCGCGATGCGCTGCCAGCAGCAAAGGCACGAGGTCTGCCCCTAAATTATGGCTCACCTTGAGAATCAATGTGGCGTATTCTGAAAGAGGAGGCGAAGTCCACTGCGCTACCAACTGACGCTTCTGCGGACTGATAGCGTGGGCCGTCTCAACCTTTTCTGGTGCCACGTTCACTTGCACCCCCGCCTTTTGCAGCGCTTGGATAAAAGCTGCCCGGGCAAAGGCTTTGGGTGCTTCAATTGAGAAAGTGCGCACGATATCGCGCTGATCAATAGGAATGGTTCCGCTAACCACGATGGTATGGCCTGAATCATCTGAGCTTATCTCTATAGCCAGAGCTTCCCCTTTGGCCACAGTTTTAAGCTGATTTTCCACAGCGTAACCTGGCACTTGCGGGCGCCAGGTCAAAAGGGCATTTTGGCCTTGCTTTCCCGGATTAATCACTATATCGATCAGATTCTCATTGATCATAATCGGAGAAAGCACCATTTCCCGCTTGTGAATAGTTTCAAAGATTGTATCATCAATTACTACATCACCTGTGATTTCCCGGATCCCCTTCTGATAGATTTGCTTGGCAAGTGCGTTTATTCCATTTAAAGGATCTTCTTGCGTTAAAATTACTCCTGGCACTTGGTTGGCTATGATATGGTCGAGTTTTGTAAAGGCTATTTTATCTGGATTAGACTGCCTGCCCCCTAAGGTGAGATCCCCTTGAGCCACCAAAATTAAATTGCCTTCCAACCGTCCATCTACGATGTCACCCTCGGCAAATACTGGGGTTTTAAAGCGAAAATCATCGCCCAAAGTATACAAGAGAGCCGCAATAGAAAACAATTTGGTGGTAGAGGCTGGCGAAAAAAACTTTTCGCCATTCAAATCAAAAAGAACTTTTCCGGTCTGCAGATCTTTGACATACATCCCCCAAGTGGCGTGCGCGTATTTGGGTTGATGCATAATTTTTTGCATTTCTGCCCGAAGATTTTTTTCTTCTGTAGCATGTGCACATGCCCAAGTCATTAGAAGGGCGGTTAGCGCGTAAGAGACTCCTTTGCGATAAAGCTGCATAGCCCCTCATGGTTGAGTTTTATTCTTTATGTATCTTAAGACTCATTAATGAGGAAGCGATTTTTGATACGAGGTTGCATCTTATGCATTAAGTGAATAGGATGCAGTGAGATAATTGTCCCCAGGTACCGGCCAGGGCTTATTTACAAAAAAGATTTGATGGGCGCCTC
>PLSG01000502.1 GCA_003164155.1 Parachlamydiaceae bacterium
ACGCGACTTAAAAATGAGACCAAACGCTAGCTAAAATTGAGAGCAAACGCGACGTAAAATCGAGAGCTAAATTCAGGTCCTTAATACATTATTCGATGGTAAGACTATAAACATTCTTACCATTGGAAAGGACATATGCTTAAGATGGATGAAGTAAATAAAATGAAAAAGGCGTTCTATACAGATCGCCTTAGTGTCAATGAAATTGCTCGAAAGTTCAAGCGTTCGTGGAGTACAGTCAATGAGATCATTAAGTTACCATTAGACGAACTAGAGGATCGCGATAAACCGGAAAGAAAGAGAGAATCTACTGTGGCAACACAGGAGGTAAAAGATGCCATTGAAAGTTACCTTAAGAAAGAAGTTGAACTAGGCGTAAAGAAAAAACAGTTTTATAGAGCTAGGGTAATTTTTAAAGAGCTTAAGGAGAAGGGCATATATAACGGCTCTGAACGTCGCCTGCAAGAGCNNACCAAAGAGCTACCTGCCCCTCGAATTTGTTTTTGGATCGGCCCTGCAAATGGACCATGGTGAAGTAGATTGTATTGTCGGCAGTCACCGTATGCTTTGCTATTTGCTTGTCGGAACTATTCCTGGAACAACACTACGCTATTGCCAGCTCTATGGCACTAAGGCTCAAGAGGCGTGGGGTGATTTTCACGAGAGATGCTTCCGGTTCTATTCTGGAATATTTTCAAGAGTTATTTACGATAATGATACTGTCTTGATTAAAGATTGTAGTAAAGGCCAGCATATTGAGACAAAGTTTTCATATGCACTTCATGAACATTATGGTTTTGAAAGTGTGTATTGTAATCCCGCCTCGGGCAACGAGAAGGGGTCGGTAGAAAATGGCGTAGGCTTTTGCCGTCGTAATTACCTTCCAGGCCTTCCATCCTATCCCGATTTTGGGACTACAAATCAATATCTAGAAAAACAATGCCACAATGAGATTGATGATGGCTCTTTGACAAGAACTGGGAAAACAAAACACGAAATCCTAGCAGAAGTTAGGGAGAATCTGAAACCGCTATTACCGATAAGAAAGTGGCGGCAACGATATTATCGACATGTAAATTCCTATCAAATGATTAATGTACAGGATCATTTTTATTCTGTACCAGAGAAATTTGTCGATAGTGAATTGAAAGTGGCCACTGGGGCATTTACGATAGAAATCTACAACAAAGAAGAGATTGTCTATGAACATGTTCGTAAGTTCATTCCAGGCGAGGATTCATTAATATTGGATCATTACCTTGACCAATTAAGGAGAAAACCAGGATCCCTATGGGATAGCAAAGTAACGCAAGGTCTTCTCGAAGACAAGGCTCTTGAGGCAATTTGGGGAAGGTTATTTGAGCGCAGTCCCATTAGAAAGGCTCGAAAGGATTTCATAGAAATCCTTTATCTTAAAAAGAAATATAAAAAAGAGGATTGGAAAGCAGCCATCGACAAGGCTGTAGAATGCGGAGCATATGATGCAAATGCAATTGAAAGTATTATCCGCATGCAGCACGCACCAGATAAAAACCAGGATGAAAAAGCTGTCTCCGAACAGCTAGGAAATCTTTCTATTACTGTTCCGATTTGGGAGTGCAATTTATCGGGATACGCCGTCTTGTCAAAAGGCATTTCGAACGAAAAAATATTAGAGCATCCCGATAAGAATAATTTAGATGTAGATATTCCAAAACTACATACGTCCCATGCCAGTGGGTGCTCACGGCACGGTAATGCCATGTTAGGTAAATGGAATGGCCCCATGGCAGACCAGGTTATAGATGATTATTACAATCTAGAAAATTGCTCATTATCATCTAATGGAGGTGTATAATGTTAAAAAAAACATTGGTCTCATTAAAAATGAAGGGCGCCTTGAGTGTTCTTGATTCTCTAAATACAATTCAAAATAAAGATGAGTTTGCGATCGCCCTTTTGCAGGCAGAATTGAATTATCGCCATCAAAAGGCCCTAGCAAGGGGTTTAAAAGCAGCAGCTTTTCCGATCGAGAAGGTGTGGAATGAAATTGATCATACGTTGAATCCGCGGATTGATTTCAAAAGTATTCAAGCATTGGGAAGCGGTGAATTCATTCAAAGAAAGGAAAATGTCTGCCTCATGGGTGGGCAAGGAACCGGAAAAAGTCATAGCCTGATTGCATTAGGCACTCAGCTTTGTGAGGAGGGGTACAGCGTAAAATTCTACACGGCTTGTTCATTAGTAATTGCTTTAGAAGAGGCTAAGGCAATGAATCAGCTTTCTCAATTTATGAAAAGCATTTTGAAACCGCAACTTTTGGTGATTGATGAACTCGGATTTGTACCATTCACCGAAACTGGAGCCCGACTGCTATTTGACGTGTTCTCAAGACGTTACGAAAACGGATCAATAGCAGTAAGTACTAATTTGTCTTTTGAGAAATGGGTGCAAGTCTTTGGCTCGGTGGAACTGACAGCAGCTCTGGTCGATAGATTTACCCACAAGGCACATAATTTTGTCTTTGATGGGGATTCCATAAGATTTTTGGAAGCTACGGGAAAAAGAAAAAAGGTGATAAGATTTACAAAGCCAGATGGATAATAATCGTCTTCACGCTATGAAATCATTGCCTTTTTGCCTGAAAAATATAAGAGAGGCCGAAAAAAAGGGAAAGAGAAGATGAAATTGGGTTGTTCAACAAGTTATTTATTGATATTATTGTTGTACCAAACAAAAAAAAGATCCCACTAGTCAACTAAAGCTTGGTAGAATGTGAGCGGTTCACATCATTACTGCTTTGGAAAAGAATGATGAATATGCAGTTGGGCGCATAAAACG
>PLSG01000284.1 GCA_003164155.1 Parachlamydiaceae bacterium
GATCACCGGACAAACGACCAAGATTAAGATTCTAGGACATGGCGAACTGACCAAACGCGTAACTATTGAAATACCCGCTATCTCCGAAAATGCCAAAATTAAATTGCAAGAAGCTAACATTCGCTTTAAAGTGGCGCCTTATTTCTCCACTTAATCGCGCATGTATGTCGTCTTTACCAAATTTAACCCATGTAGTCGCGCATGCTTGAAACATTTAGACGTATATTTCAGATCCCTGAGTTGAAGGCTAAGATCCTCTTTACGCTGCTCATGCTGACTGTCTGCCGCATCGGGAATTTTATTCCCGTGCCAGGCATCAATAGTGAAATTGCGGTCAGCTATTTCATGCAGACCACAGGCGCCAGTCAGAACCTTTTTCAACTGGTGAATATCTTTTCTGGGGGTGCCTTTTCTCAGATGACCGTGGTGGCCCTAAGCGTGGTGCCCTACATATCTGCATCGATTATTATGCAGCTAGTAGTGGCCCTTCTGCCTGGGTTACAGCGGGAATTGCGCGAAAATGGCGAAGTCGGAAAGCGCAAGCTGAATAAGCTCACGCGCTTTTTGACTTTGGTATTGTCCTTCTTGCAGTCTGGCCTTTATGCTAAATACGCCATTCAGATGAATCAGGCTCGTCCAGGCATCATTGCCGGCGAGTTACTGGATATTCAAATGTTTGGAGTGCCCTGGCTCTTCATCTTTTTGGTCATCTGCACTATGACTACTGGCACGCTGTTCCTTATGTGGGTGGGCGAGCAGATCACTGAAAGGGGGATTGGCAACGGAATGAGCTTGATCATCATGATCGGCATTCTATCCCAGCTGCCCAATGCCATGGGCATGATCTTTCAACAGCTGAATCTCGATAGCCAAGATGCTGGACAAATGAATTTTGCCACTGTGGCCGTAATGTTTGGGATCTTTGTCTTGGTCAGCGTCGCTACGGTGATGATTATCCAAGGACATCGGCGCATCCCTCTGCAGTACGCTCGCCGCATGGTAGGTAGAAAGGAAGTTCAAGGTGGAAGCTCCTATATTCCCCTAAAGATCAACTATGCCGGAGTTATTCCGGTGATCTTTGCCTCCTCTTTCATGATGTTTCCGGCCACTATAGGTCAATTTCTCGGACGCGGCACCTGGTTGACAGACGTTGCCAATATGATTTCACCGGGAAATTCCATCTATACTGTGCTGTATGTACTTTTGATTATCTTCTTTACTTACTTTTGGACGGCTACGCAGTTTCGCCCCGATCAGATTGCCTCCGAAATGAAGAAAAACGGCGCCTTTATACCTGGCATTAGGCAGGGTAAGCCCACACAGGACTATTTAGAATCGACCATGAATCGCATTACTCTACTAGGTGCTGTATTCCTGGCCTTGCTCGCTATCTTGCCGGCCTTGATCGGCAGAATGCTGGGTGTTTCGCCCACGATTAGTTACTTTTTCGGCGGCACGGCTCTGTTGATTTTAGTAGGCGTGGTATTAGATACTATGAAGCAGATCGAGTCCCACTTGCTTATGAAGAAATACGATGGCTTTATGAAGCATGGCCGTATCAGAGGACGTTAAATTTTTTATATACCATCACATGTACACAAGAGTTTTATAAGGTAGGAGATATAAATGCCTAGAGTTTTAGGTGTCGATATACCAGACAACAAACGGTTAGAAATCAGCTTGACTTACATATTTGGCGTAGGACGCCACGCTTCCAATGAAATCATTGAGAAGCTTGGTCTCGATCGCAATTTGCGTGCCCATAAGTTGTCGCAAGATGACATTGCACGTTTAAACGCGCTCATCCAAACGGACTATGTAGTTGAAGGTGATCTGAGACGTCAAGTACAAAATAATATCAAACGCTTGACAAACATCCACTGCTATCGCGGTCAACGTCATCGCGTGGGATTACCTGTGCGCGGACAGCGTACCAGAACGAATTCTAGAACGCGCAAAGGCCGTCGCAAAACAGTTGCAAATAAGAAAAAATAAGAAATAAGTGATCACTCTATTTGAACGCTTATAAGAAATAGGAGAGCGTAACTTTGACCAACCAACAACAATCTGCGGCAAATAAGAAGCCAGTTAAAGCGAAGAGAAAATCGTCGCAAGGCGTTCCTGTCGGCGTGGCGCATGTTAAGGCCAGCTTTAACAATACTATTGTTACGATTACTGATCCTGCCGGACAGGCTATTTCCTGGTCTTCTGCAGGTAACGTTAACTTTTCCGGATCGCGCAAATCGTCGGCATTCGCGGCTACTATGGCAGCTCTAGTAGCAGCTAAAAAAGCTGTATCTCAAGGGATGCGCGAAATAGGCGTGAAACTAAAAGGTGCAGGCGCAGGCCGTGAGTCTGCTGTGAGAGGACTAATTAGCGGCGGATTGAACGTTACCGCTATTGAAGACGTCACTCCAGTGCCTCATAACGGATGCCGTGCGCGCAAGCGACGCCGCGTATAATCTTAAGAAAAACGTCTTGCAGGAGTTCACTTCATGACAGTTAAGTATGGCAAATTTGAAATGCCGCAAAAAATTACAGTAGACCAAGAAACCGCTACAGATACTTATGCGCGGTTCGTCGCTGAGCCATTTGAACGGGGGTTTGGCCATACTATAGGTAACTCCATCCGTCGCATGCTGCTCTCAGCGCTTGAGGCTCCGGCCATCATAGCCTTGCGCATTGAAGGGGTACCCCATGAGTATATGGCTGTCGAAGGCATTGTCGAAGACATGACCAATATAATACTCAATTTCAAGGGTGCGCTGCTGCGTAAATTGCCCACCGACGATACGGCTGGCGAACGCGATCCGCGCATATTGACGACTACCTTAGATATCACACAAGATGATCTTGACCAGAATAAGGGTCAGTACGCTGTAACCCTGCAGGATGTTGTGCAAGATGGCATTTTCGAAGTGGCCAATCCCAATTTGGTGCTCTTTAACGTCACCAAGCCGCTGCATCGTCAAATTGATCTCTATGTGACTTTCGGGCGTGGTTATGTGCCTTCGGAACGACATTACATCCAAGGCAGAACTGCTGATCAGATCCTTATCGACGCGGCTTTTTCACCCGTCAGGCTTGTCAATTACTACGTGGAAAACACACGCGTTGGACAAGATACGGACTATGATCGCTTAATTATTGAAATCGATACCGACGGTCGAGTTACGCCCATTGAAGCTTTGGCCTTCGCGGCGCAAATCGGGATGAAGCACTTTGATGTCTTTAAAAAGCTAAACGCTCAGGCCTTAGCTTTCGAAGAAGGCAACAAGTCCATAGATAGCGATCGCAATGAGCTCATGGAAAAACTAGCTTTGCGCATCGATGAAATCGAACTGTCAGTGCGCTCGACCAATTGCTTGAGCGGCGCTAACATCGAGACAATTGCCGAGTTAGTCACGATTCCCGAGCGCAAAATGCTGGAGTTTAGAAATTTTGGTAAAAAGTCTTTGAATGAAATCAAGGCTAAATTGACCGAAATGAATCTCGGATTAGGAATGGATCTTANNATAATGTAAAAGACAAGATGCGTAAGTATCACGAAGAAAAGAAAAAACGAAGAGACCAACGCAAGCTTGAAGAAGTTGAAGAAGTCGTTAGTCAAACGTCAGAGAAGGAATAATGAGTTATGAGACATGCCAAAGATACATGTAAACTAAATAGAACGGCCTCACACAGACGTTGCATGTTTGCCAATATGCTAAAGTCGCTAATCACACATGGTAGGATTACGACTACAGTAGAAAAAGCCAAACAATTGCGCCGTTATGCTGACCGCATGGTTACCTTAGCCAAGCGCAACACATTGTCTAGCCGCCGCATGGCCATCGCCAAAATGATGGTGCGCTTTAATCCTCTCACTGAGAAAGAAAAGCGTGCAGCGCGTGAAGGCGACACGAGTGCTTATAATGACGACCGCACAGTCATTGGCACCCTGTTTGATAAGCTCGGCACGCGCTTTGCCGAACGCAACGGCGGTTATACACGCATCATCAAGAGCAAACGCCGCGTAGGCGACAATGCTCAGTCATGCGTGATTGAATACCTGCCCGAGTAGTACACTAACAGATCAGAACCGATCCCCCGGAGGAACCGAGGGGGATCTGTCCTGATCTGAAAGCACCCTTAACCGCACAATTTTCGTCTGTAATACAGGCGATGAGTTGTGCGGTTTTTTTTTGCCTCTTGGGGATCGGTTTTTTTATAGCAGTTTATCTTATTGAAATGGATAAAGGGAAACTTGTTTATGTCATTTTCTGTTAGACCTCATAAAAGATAAAGATGGTGAATTATAGGAACGAAAGTGACAAGTCGGATTTTCCAAGTGGCCTAGCCTCTTTTTAACTTAAAAATAAGTCAAGCATGTTGATGATGTTTGCGTTCTAAAAGCGTAAGACTTAAAATGGATTTAAATGTGAAGTTGTTGTGTGTGATTTTAATCTGTTTTAGTTAGGAGGCTTATATGAGCTCATCAATTGGCCCATCCTCTAGCCCTCATATCTCTGGTGTCCCCCCCTTAGCAACGTCAAAACCAAGAGACGTTAGCTCTACTTCCTCAACAGAGATTCATGCGGTCCCATCATCCAATCCCGAGGCAACCGCAGTGCGATCTGCAGATGCAGAATTGAAAGCAAAGATGGCGCAACAGCAGCTGTTAGCTCGCAGTCCGCGGAGCACAACTGCGACACCTTCTACAATTACGCCTTCCTTTGAAGCATCAAAGCATTTCTATAAAGGCATTGATTCGACTAAAGCAACGCAAATGCTTCAAGAATCTGGTAAATCATGGATGCTCAGAGAAAGTCGCATAGGCAAGACGCTCACGGTTAATCTGCCAGGTGTGGGCACCTTCCATGTAGCTTTTGATCATGAACCGGTAGAGGGTGAAAAAATCCGATTACAAGCGTCCAATGCAAAAGGGCAACATCTTCAGAGCGACTACACATTTACACAGGCGGGGGGGCTTGCGCGCCCAGAAGAAACCGAAAGAAAGGCAGAGGATGAGCATCTGCAAAAGGTGGGGGATTTTTTTAAGCAGAATCCTTCAAATATGAAAGCTTTGAGAGAAGTTGCTCCATTTTTTTACAAATACGATAGCAGCGATGCTGAAACGGTAAAAACTAAATTTGATGGCGAAAATTTCACTATCTCATTTAATGCTGCCTACGACAGGGGAGCCCTGAAAACAGTCACAGTGCCAAAAGCAAAAATGGAAGAATGGTTTAGGAGAGATGAAGAGTTTAGGAAAACTGGAGTCCCCCATCCTTAGCCTTACCCATATCTTCTTTATTCACCCCCTCAACGGGGGGGGGCATGTAGGAAGGCAGTGATAAATGTTCTACCCCTGAAAGGTATAGGTATCAACCTAAAATTT
>PLSG01000007.1 GCA_003164155.1 Parachlamydiaceae bacterium
GTTATGCAGGCACGGCCCCGATTATCAAACAGCTATGCTTTCTGATGTCACACAATATCAAGCAAAAATTATTCGCAAAATGGGCTATTATGACTTATTCCAGCCAGCGTTGCTCTCTTATGAAATAGGCGTGGAAAAACCGCACAGTGAAGCTTTTGAAATATTGTTAAAAANNAAAACTTCATCTGCCACCTGCTGCAGTGGTTTTCGTGGACGATAAAAGTGAAAACGTCGTAGCTGCAAAAAGACAGGGCATAGATGTCATTCAATTTATCAGTCCGAAACAGCTACAGGATGATCTTGAGAAACGATGCTCCTCATTAACTGAAAGTTTTTACTGTATAAGTGAATAAAGTTCAAATTTAAATAGAAGGGCAGTAAAAGAGACTGGGCGTCGGCTTCTGCGATTGCCTCGCTCTTATACCCTTCTTTTTATTTAATGTAATTTTTCAAAAAAAATTTTGTTAGTATGCGAAATAGCTTTAAAGTGATCCAATTTTCATCTTTTATTGGATAAGCTTCTAATCCGGCTTGCATGGCCCCTTCCAGTGTACCATCCACATATGTCTGTCCTGGAAAAAGCCAACATTTAGGATCATAAGTCTCTGTGCTATATTTATATATGGCAAAATCCATATTTTCCAAGTCTCCATCAAATATTAACCGGCAGATTTTTCCATTGCCAGCTGTTACCATGCGATCTAGATAGATGAATTTTCCACTGATGCGTGGGGTATATTTAGCACGTACTTTGGTAAGATGCTTCTGATTAAAAGCATCTACTTTCTCTTTTATTTTACTTTGAATTTCTAAAGAAATCTTGTTTGCTTTTTTTGCCATAGAATTTCATTTCTATTTTTGTCGCTGCTTCATCATTACATATGCCAATGGGCGGAACGAAGAAGGAGGATAACAAATTTATTTGTCAGAAACAAGCTAATTCTTGGATTATTTAGCTAACCTTACGCAATAATAGCAAACACCTATTCGGTTTGTGTTAATCCAAATTCTTCACGTGCCGATTTACCTCATGGTACTATTTTTTGTCCCGTCCAGGCGGAGTTGTGTATGTGGGACATGTTTTATGATATTCCTTTTTTAATGGGGATAGCAGTGTAAGAACCAATTTCTAGCTTCGTTTTTTCATAACCGCCCAATATCCTTTTTTCTTAGACCCCGACCGCTGTAAAATCCCTAACGATTTTAACTGCTGAATGTTTCTTTTGATTGTACTCCGATCCTTTGTTATTTTTGATGCAATATCTTCATATGCAATCGAAGGATTTTGTGCTATTAGGTTCAGAATTTCCACTTGTAATTCAGATAAAGGTGCATTTATAGGGTCATTTATAGGGGCGTTTATAGGGTCATTTATTGAGGGAGGTTGACCCTTTAAAATCTCTATTTCGCCCAATTTTATTCTTTCGCCTATAACGATCTGAGCCTGTGGTCGTTCTACAAGCGAGGTAAACAAGCAACCCTCGCGATCATCAATAAATTGGATTTGAGGCCAATCTTGTAAAGCGCGCCTTACCCCAGTTCCAAGTCCTCGATAGGGGAGTAACCCTTTGGCCGCAAAGGAGGCTAAAATGGGATTGCGCTGAATGGAATTTCCTGTGCGAATCTTTTCAATAGTGAGATGATCTGGTAAATTGCCTGGACTAATGATTTCCACGCGATCATCAAAAATGAAAAGCCTTACCGGTGCACTCACGAAATAATCGCGGTGAGTGAGAGCGTTAACTAAAAGTTCTTCAAAAACAATCTGAGGGATCTCTGGCTCACCTATTGTGTTAACCCCTTTCTGCTTTTGAATTTTGCGTAGATTCCGCATAATGAAGGCTAAAGCCCCTTGGAAAATATTAGAAAGTGATCCTTCAAAGTCTTCGCTATCTAAATAGCGATCGGCGATTTTTGTACCCAAAAATGAAACAGCCTTTACGATAAATTGAGGTTTATACAGCTGAGGTTTATCGCCAAATAAGAGGAGGCCCGCCAGATTCAACCGATTGTTGCTAGATAAGTTCATATTTTCCAGAAGTTTAAGCCTATCCAAATTGGAATCAGGCAATGCTTCGTGATAGATATCTTTGAGAAAATTTTAAAAAAACTTATGGTCTATAGCTTCAATTCCGGCTCGCGTAGGAACTTCATCGGCATGTAGGAGATCGACCTCCTGAAAAAGGCGCCTCAGCTCTTCTTTAGAATGGATGCGCCTTTTATCTGCACCGCTTTTCAACCATATGATGCTTTGATGGTCAAAATATGGCTTGTCAATGCATTCAGGAATCGTTAATACTATCACTACCCGATCAGATTCGACAGAGACATTTTCAGTTTGCACAGTGATAGGGCTTCGCACATGCTGGCATGCGCTATTGCTAATAAGTTGATTGATCCTGTCTACATCTTTGCTAGAAAGGCCGATCAGCTCACCTTTATTTGATACCCCGATAAAAATGCATCCGCCTCGAGAGTTAGAAAACGCAACCATCTCTGCAGCTAAAGAATCGCCATTGCGCACATCTTCTTTGAATTGGTGTCGGCTGTCTTCAACCCCGGGCGATGATTTTTCTTAGTTCATCTAAATCCATAGCATTTCTCATTTCCAGTTTTTTTGGCATAATTATTCTAAAGTAATAAATATTATTTTTAGTGCCTTTCAAAGCTGAGCAGATCTTCTTTTTTTTAATTGTTTGCTTGCATTAAGAGATCAGTGATGGCTGCCGGAACGTTTTGATAGTTGGGTAACCTAAAACTATCTCCAAAAATTGGCGGTATAGGGGAAAGGATGCGGCATTTTCCGGGAGAGGTCAAGACCAAAAAATCCCAGCCATTCCAGAGTTGAATTCTTCCAGGTTTGTGGTTGAAGTCACAAAGATCCAGCAGACAGGGAGGAAAGTCTAAGTTTTCTGGAGTTACCATGAATTGAGTGCCCACTAAAATTGACGGGGTATCTAGATTTGCAGGCACTAACATAAATATAACACTAAAGCCATCGGATGAATTCAAATTAAGAATTTCCTGACATTGGCTTCCTGTCCATAGCCTAAAAGAGCCAATTTTTCTGAGACAGGGCCCATCAGCCTGAAAATAGATCGACTCCACATAGAAGGGGGTTATCACTGGTTGTTTGCAAAATAGAGGGCCATTCGTTAAGGTCACACGTTCAATTGCGATATTATCCCTACGCTTTATATGGGCGATGTTTTTATGCCAGGTAATATGGTCTAACGGAGAAGTATATTTGCTAGTTTCGCAATTTAATTGGATGTCTGGGGCATCTTGAGGATAGGTAAAGTGATACGAAAATTCTTCTTTTATTGAATTAAAACTTAAGGTGCCCAGCACATAGGTATCCCCCTCCACCGAAGTTGTGAGGTGAATAATTGAGGGCTTATTATTCAGTTTGCCATTTACAGATTGAGCCATAGTCATTTGTTTTCCGTATGCCACATAAAGCAGCTTAACTTTCTTGCCTAAAATATAGCGTGAAAGAGGGTTGCCTTCCAGCAAAATTTTCGCATTTGCTCCTTTAAGGGAAGTGAGCAAAAGTAACTGACCTAGGAAAGTCAAAAAATATTGAGCATTAAAGGTTCGTTTTGAACCTTCAAAAACATAAATTTTGCACGATAACACAATCGATGTTATCGTGCAAAATAGATGTTATCGAGGTAATAAAAAAGGCCTTTTCTTAGAAAGCACTTCGCTCCCTATGTGGATCAATGATTGGAGCCGTGCCTGCATAACTGCATAACTTTTCACCGTAAATTTTAAATAATTATTTATCGTTTCAAAATTGAGTAGCAAAGCGAGTTGCTAGCTTGCTTAGTTTGTATCTGCCTTCAAGAACATTCTTGAGTTGAATTGCTGATGAAAATATTCAACGCTGCTTTCAAGGCAAAAACTGGAAACAAAGGCTCAACTTATGCAGACCCAAAAGTTATGCAGTTATGCAGGCACCGCCACGATTACTGGCGTTTTTTTATAATTTTAACAGCATTGACATTTGGTTCAAAAATATTGAGGTACTCACATCCTGCCCAAGCTGAGGAAGGAGAATATATAGCATGATAACCTAAACTTTGAAAATATTTTTTTACGGCTACATTGGTTAATTGCTGTCTGAAATTAGAATGTTTTCCTGCTTCCTCTTCAATTTGTTTTAAATGTTCATTTTCATATTCCAAAGCCATTTGATAAAAATACTCACGGACCAATAAATGGAGGTTTTGATCTGATTTAACAATAGCCACCTTTAATTTGGAAAAATCGACTTTGCAAGATAATACATCTTCTTTGCGACCTCCAGCATATTGATGCGCGGCTAATGGCAGCCGCTGGAACGATTTAAGAAATGTATGTAGTTGAAATTAAGAGCATTGAAATTTATCATTGATCGTTACTTTAACTCAAAAGAGAGGTTTTATGATAAAAAATGTTTTACGTATTTCTATGCTAGCTCTTATCTTTTCTTCAAGCCTTGTTTTTGCAGGCAATTATGAAGTTCACGACATTAACACCGCCCCGCAAACAAGTTTGTATCAGGCTAGAAAAATACATACGATAGATATTCCGCAAGAGGTTATTTCTAAGGTAAACTCCAGTGATTTTAAGGGGATTAACGATGCTGATGAAGTTTTAATTTGTTTCGATGTAGATAAAAAAAGAGAATTTGTTATTTGGTCTAAAAGCAACCCTTTACTTCTTGTATATAAATGTCACTACACGATTGCCAAACTGACAAATAACGGTACTGTATTAGGTGTGTTTGAAGGAGAAACCTTGCCTTCTGGAGTATTGTCCCCTCAAAAACCGAGTATTTGGACCAAAGAAAAAGGTCTTCAAAAACTAGATATAGATAACCAACTTCATAATGCTATTAACACTTCAGCTTATGGGGGAGTCTTTCCAACCCGTTTGATAGATGATAATGCTTTGGGACAGATCATCGGTTCGTACACAACAAAAGACGGTAGAAGTCGCGCTTTCATTTTTGAGAACGGAAAAGCCAAGGATTTCGATATAGATAATGATGTTTATGCTTGCGGCTACCAGGTGATGAATATTTACGTAAAGCAAATAAATAATCGTGGGAGCATATTAGGTGTTTTAGATTATGGACATAAACACCCACTTAAAAACACATGGATAAAAGAGGGTACACTTAATTTCTTTTGGGACGGTCACATTCTTCTTATAGATCTAGATGTCCCATTCGAAGAAAGATACAAGCTTCATATTGAGGGAATGAATAATAACGATGAAATTTTGAGTTGTATGCTTGACTGGAGCAGCTCTGGGGAGTTTAACCCAAAAACCTATATATGGCGACCAAATGAAGGACGTAGCTTGTTACTGGAAGGTTATCGGCCTTATAGCTATTGCTATTCAACTCATCGTGCATTTAATGATCATGGGCAGATGCTAGTGTGTGATGCCTTCAATAGGACTTTGCTTTTTGATAATGGAGTTTTCATTGAGATTGAAGACTTGATAAAAAGTTCTAACATCCAGACTCCGCAGGAGTTATCTTTGAATAACAATGGTGCTATTGCTGGACGAGGAAGTCTATGGGGGGAGAGTCACGTATTTATATTGAGACCTGATAAGAAAAGTGACGCCTAACGCAATGAGGAACATTGCATGCTTTTTTGTATTAATGTCCGGGGCGTGTTGGGGTAAGAGTTATACAGACAGGACAGAAGAGCAAGAGAGGTAACTCAAAAATAGAAGCGCTCAAAAGTATCTTGTGAAGGGGTGTTAAAGAATCAATGCTTGGATCCCATTGATTTGTGCTAGCGCTCCTTTGTTTGGCTTCCAGCCTACCGTTAAAGTCCCATTTTCTACCCCAACCTTCCCTGGTAAGCGCAGCAACCACAGCCTTATTTTGTTGCAAAACCCTATAAGCAAAATCGATCGATCTCTTATCCAAATTTTAGGATTCGGAACTGTTCCCAAAACACTGGAAATTCTGACAAAAAATTTATTCCTGTAAACTTTTTCTCTACAAGTTGGTTTAATGTGGCACACTCTTGGCACACTAGACCGCTAAAACCCACTAAAGAAAACTAAAACACACAACACATGAACGCCATTAAATTGTTTAACCTGAAGTTGTTGAGTATCATAAACTGTTGTGAAGAATTGATTAGCAGCGCATT
>PLSG01000261.1 GCA_003164155.1 Parachlamydiaceae bacterium
CCTACGCCCCTCGAGGACTCGGGGCTGCAGTCACTGTGGGCTTTATTCAGTCGCCCGAGGCGGGCTCTCAGAAGTGCTTATAGAGTAACTGTATTTAGTAAATATTTTAATTCAATGGCATTGGAGTGAAGTCCACTGCGCAGCTCCTCTGGAGCTTAGGATGTGCTCAGGCTCAATATGCATTAGTGCCCTGATGGATGAAATTAAAGAAATAGTCTGAATTGCTATGCAGATTTCTTGATATAACCCTACAGTGACCGAAAGTTTTCGCAAGCCGAGACATAACGAGTGGCTCAAATTGCAAAATTACAAGCCGGACTCCTGTGCAAGTGATCGGACCCTTGCATGCCTAATTTTTAGGTAAAAGGTTTACGGTAAAACAGCTGTTTACCGTAGAAACAGAGGCCGCTCGATTGCCCTGAAAGCGCTGCATGATCACATTGATACATGCCAGCGAAGCTGAATCAAATTCTCCACTGTAGGATCGGATCGAAATTGTTTTTAAAAAGGTGTTTTTGCTCAAATCGGCAAATCCAACAACGCTGTTTGCGCAAAGATGGAGATTTTCAACATTTACAAGTAAATTTAAGGACTCTTCCACATGCATTACATCCTCACATAATCCATTGACAGTTTTAATGGCTGCTAAGCGGCGCTCTATTACCGCGGCCTGTTTGCGCAGTAAAAAAGAGGATTCCGCGATATGCGCTTTGGCTGCAGCCCTCTTCTCGGTGGGTCTGAGTGCGACATGCCGCCCAAATTCGTAGGCTTGACTAATCGCACAAGAATAGCCCTCCCATTCATCTGTCTCCCATACCATATTATCTTTTAACTGTATGATGCGCAGCATTCTCACTTGATCCAAAAGAGATATTCCTTCCATCTCCCATTTTTCGGTTTTCACTTGGCATGCAAGAATTTCAGTGTTCTCATCCTGAATAAAACATTTAAAAAAAACATGCTCGCGCATTTTTTCCATCTTATTTTCAGTTATGGATTTATGGCGGGTAAGAAATTCCTTTTTTTTGAGCGCCAAAGCTGGGATGAGGCTGGAGTGTGTGGCTCCATATTTAACTTTGGCAAGTGCCATTAAATCGGCCAAGTCTACAAATTGCCAAGCATGCCTTAACACATCATTTGGCAGCGAAAAAAAGTTTTTTTTGGGGATCGGCAAAGGCAGTGTAGCCGATTTTACAGCTTGAGATGTAGTGGAGACCAATGCCTTTTTTTCTGCACTGTCTTTTTTTACCAAAGAGCCTTTGGCAGCTTGGTTTGCTATCAGCTCAGGAAAGGGGGGTTGTTGGGCGAGGGAAGTTATGTCAGCCGGTTTTATCGCCATTTTTGGAGCCAAGCTATTTTGGAAATCTAGGGGTTGAGCCTTTCTGATGAGCGTGTCGTTATATAGCTTTGCCGTGGTATGGTCTAGTTTGCTTAGCTGTACTTTAAGGGTATAGCATCGCCAAGCACAGAGCACATGGCATAACCCCAGCGTAAAAAAAGCACAGGTGGCGGAAGCGATTAGGGCGATCACTTTTTCTTTGCTGGTTTTAGCTTCAAAAGGATGAAAAATTAAATGATTAAAAAAATTATCTGTGGTTAAACGCATATATCTTCCTTTGGATTAATAAGATTTGAGGCATGAGTTTAGTATGACACTGCAGTTGTTTTATTGCTAGAATGCACAAATGTGTGCTATAGTTACAGAAATGTCGTATAGTAACAAAAGGTGTACCATGAGAAAGCAGAAGCATAAAAGCTATGCTGAATGTCCCGTAGAGGCAACATTGGATCTTATTGGTGGAAAATGGAAAGGCATTGTGCTGTTTCATCTTATGCAAGGAATGCAGCGATTTAATGAGCTAAAACGCTTAATTCCCGGTATCACACAAAGGATGCTCACTTTGCAGCTGCGTCAATTGGAAAGGGATGGAATTGTCAAACGGAAGGTCTATAAGCAAGTTCCTCCAAAAGTGGAATATACACTTACCGCTCTTGGCCTTACACTTAAGCCTATTTTGGAGCAGCTCGAACAATGGGGCACTACGCATGTCTTAGAACCGCGATTAAATGGCGCGATAACTAGCTAAAAAAAGGTCAGCAAGCGGCCTAGAGGCGTGTGTTCCCATCCGGAGCCGTACGAAGAGCTCACATGAGTCTGCAGATTTTTAAGCTGCAAGGGAGTGAGCTGCTTTAGCCAGCCAGAGAGGATTTTGGCTTCAGCTTCGGAGAAGTTTGTGATGCCAGCTAAGACCTTGACCTGCACTAAGAGCGCATCGCAGGAAGCATTATCGGTCAAGCTAGGTGAAAGAAGGGTAGTTTCGATGCCAGCTAAGCTGTCAGAACCAGTCTGCCCCCTTTCTAGGGCATATACGCCCGCGGGATTTGATTGAGGCACGGAGGCGTTATTTGAAGCTTTAATGGCTGGTGCAAAGCCATTGGCCAGATCGAGTTGATCGATCAAGATAAATTCCAGCTGCGCGAGGTCGCCGCTTTGCACGATGGCCAGACGGCCGAGCAGCTCCCCATCCTGCTGTAGAATTAATTGGGTTATTTCCCGAACAACGCTTTCTTGTGATCTCTATGATCCCCATAGCTTTGACTGCCCAGCATGTATTTGAGTCATTGGGAAGATATTTGCTGATTGTGAAAAAGGGGCAAACCGAAGATTCGATCTTTGAACAATTGCGCAGTGAAGTGCACGATCTGCGTTTTCTCTGCAGGGAAACAGCCCTCGATAGCACTTTAACCGAAAGACAACGTGCGACATTGTGGGAATTTAACCTTTTTAAAGGCAGCGAATATTTGCATGGATATTTATCTGGGCATTCGAAAAGCAGTGCCTCACCTCTTCTCCTATTGATGGCCGAATTGAGCGCTTGGTCCAAAGCCGGCAATGGATTTGCCCCACGTGATGACCGCTCAGGCAAACCAGTGGAAGTTTCAGTCGCCGCCTTGCGCCGACGCATGGCAGAGCATTTAAATGCGGCAGCCGAACTGGCACACATACTTATTCATCAGCATGTGCTCTTGAGTGGCCTTGTTTTGTGAGGATTTTACCATGATAAAATCACACCGATTTGAGCTAGTCTGGCTCAAATTTTGCGTTTTAAATAAGCCTTTAAAAGGCAAACTTGTAACTGCTTTTAGGCGCACTTCAAAACAGGATTGCAATCTTTTTCAGTCGCTCGAGGCGAGCTCTAGGAGAGATAATAACCAAATTTGATTACTTTTTAACCATGCTTAGATTTGTGTATTTTTTTGAATGAAAAATACTACAAAATCAACATCCTAGTACACTGTAAATATTAAATTAATGGATTTGGCCATCCACGACTCTTGGCATGGTAAAGTTGCGGGTTTATTCACCATACAGCACGCCTTCAGCGTGCGAATTTTTTGCTAGCTTACCTA
>PLSG01000275.1 GCA_003164155.1 Parachlamydiaceae bacterium
TGGTGATTGTGGCCAGCGACCTGCACACTGGTGAACTTGTGCCGATAGGGGCAGGCGATCTTGTCACAGCTGTCCAAGCCTCGTGCTCAATTCCGTTTGTCTTTGTGCCATGTAAGCACATGGGAAGGGTCTTGGTAGACGGTGGAGTGGTCAATCCTGTTCCGGTGAAAGTCGCACAGGATTTGGGAGCGGAATTAATTATTGCGGTAGACCTATGCGAGTTACTAGATAGGAGTTATCCCAATCATCTTTTGGGCGTGGTCAATCGCAGTGCGGAGATTGCCTTTATGTGGCAAAACGAAGTGTGTACACGCACTGCAGATATTATCATCCGTCCTAAAACATGCGGGATAGGCACATTCAATGATAATATGAAATGGCAGCTATACTGCGCAGGAAAACGTGCAGCCAGGGAGAAGATCCCTCACATTTTGGAAAAGCTGGCCTTGTTGTCCAGTGGTGAGGGCACAAATCCCGGAACCCGCTTAGTCAGTCTGCCTTGCTATACTCCGGAAATCTATATGGATGACAACGAAGATATTGACTTATGCAAAGAATATGATGAAAACGGTCAAGAAATCATGGACGACAGCCAAGAGGAGACTGTCGATAACGAGCAAGCTTAAAACAAGCGTAAGTGGGTCAGATCTTCATTCCTGGGAAACAGCGTGAGATCTGATCAGCTACACTATATCCTTTGGGGGCAAATTAACCAGTTAAAACCTGTAAATTGATTGTTTTTTTCGATTGAGTTAAATTCAATATCTATTTACAACAATTAAAATAGCGCCCATCATCAAATTAGCGGAATAAATCACATAATTTCGCCTTTTTTCTGCGAAGTTTTTAGGAGGAGGTAACACTATGATTATCGAAATCAGCATAGCAGTAATCGCTGGAGCTTTTTTAGTACTTGTAGCCTTTCTCATTTTCACTTTAGTGGCGACTAAACGCGTCCTAGTTAATCTCAATTATACATTAGCCTTCCTACAGAGCCAGCTGCGCAGCACAGGCGATGAGGCGCACAAAGCCGTACTAGAAACAAACCTACTTCTGAATGATCTCCGGGGCAAAATGCAAGCTATAGATCCCTTGTTCAATACCTTGTCAAATCTTGGAGAAGTCGCCGAGTGCGTCAGCAATTCAGCCAGAGAACAATATAGAGCAAACTGTGTCTCTCAAAAAATTAAAGCTGCTCACAAAAGTGAAGAAACCACTGACATAAAAGATATTGCCGAGTGGGCTTTTTTAGGTGTGAATCTTTGGAGAAAATTTAAAAAATAATATTGCCTGCAACTCTAAAAAAGCCATTTAGCTGCATTTGGAGGCAGGGACAGATACTAAACCAAGAGGAGTGATATGAAATCAAAGCATAGCGAATCTAATGGTTCTACAAATTTTTTAGTAGGAGCTGTAGCTGGCGGATTGATCGGCACAGTAGCGGCCCTACTCTTAGCTCCTAAAAAGGGCGAGGAATTAAGACAGGACCTGCACAATGGCTACCACGAAGTGGATGATAAACTGCATTGCCTCTTAAATGATAATAAGTCCAAAAAAGAAACCCATCCCAAAGACTTTGTATGGGGCGGCATTTTAGGTGGCGTAGCGGGCGCATGCGCTGGGCTGCTGTTGGCTCCCAAATCTGGCCAAGCTTTGCGCAAAGAACTTAGAGAAAAATGCGATCAGATTGGCGATATTTCCGAACAATTGGCTGATGTGGTCAGTGAAAAAAGCAAAACGATTGCCAATAGCGTCAGTTCGCAAGCTAGGGAATGGGCCGATAAAGCTAAAGATGTGATCCATCAAGTGGAAGAAGAAGGCGAAGAGCTTCAAAGCGGCGTGGGCAATGTGGCGCAGCATATCAACGAAGCGCTTAAATGGGTGGAGCTGGGTACAAAAATTTGGCAAAATGTGAAAAAAGGGAGATAGTGCATATGAATAAAAATTCACGTGGAGTTCTCTTAGGGGCGTTATGCGGCGCATTAGCCGGCACCGTCTCTTTACTATTTATGCCGCAAGGTAAAAAAATACTAAAAAAAGTGCAAGACCAAACCGAAGAATGGACCGAAAAAGCCAAAGAGCTGGCTTCTTCCACGGTAGAAGAAGTTCGCGTCTGGAGAAAGCCGCGTAAATCTCCGGAAAGTCGTCTGTTTTTGTGGGGTAGCCTTTTAGGGGGGATGTTAGGGGCCGTATCGGCGGTATTGACCACTCCTAAGGCTGGTAAGGATGTGCGGAAAATTCTTTACAAAACCTACCACGATGCAACGCATTTAAAAGACAAAATCCAAGCTAAAGGCAATATCATGGCTAAACATCGCCTGCCTCACCCTATCCGCAAGGCGGCCTTGCCGGTTGAGCGCAAGAAAAAAAACCCCACTAAACTGGGCCAATAAGAACACAAGGAAACAGCAGCTTGAAAATAGCACATGGGCTATAGTCTTGGCTGCTGTTTCTATCTTAATGATGTACTAGTACACTGTCAAGGGAAGCGAACAAGTGGACAACAATGTGGTATAGCCAAAACTATTTTAAGTACGCCCTGGGTATCTTGCTTTTTCTACTTATCGTTTTAGTCGGATATAATGTTCTCCCGGTGATCACCCCTGTATTCAGCTTCCTGGCAACTTTTGCCTTTCCCGTCTTGATTGCCGGCATGCTTTATTACATCTTTCGCCCCTTTGTCTACTTTATGAGTCGGAAAAAAATCCCAAGGCCGATTTCCATAATCTTCTTGTATTTATGCATCGGAGTGTTATTGGTGCTGGTCAGTACTTACTTGGCTCCAAAAATTATCGAACAAATCAATGCCCTGACTGTTGATTCGAGCGCCAAGATGGAAGTCGTCAAGGAAAAGACCTTGGGATTTATGAATATATTAACGGTTAATTTTGTTTCCTTTGCCGAAATCAAGCAAATTGCCATTTCGTATTTAAAGGAATTGGTCAATATATTCCGCCAAAATGCTTTTGGCGTTTTCAGTGGATTGACAAGAATCACTTTTATGCTGCTGGCCATCCCCTTTATCCTATTCTATTTTTTGAAAGACGACCATATTTTGTCTTCTTATCTCATCAAGTTCTTCGACCTGAAGCATCAAAATCAAGTCAAAGAAATTTTAAATGATATGGACAACGTCTTGTTTCTCTTCATTACCGGACAAGCTACTGTGGCTTTGATACTGGGGTCGCTGGTTTTCATCGGCTACACGCTGATCGGCTTGGATTTTGCCTTGCTGCTGGCGCTTTTTGCCATGATTTTCAATTTTATTCCCTTTGTAGGCGCTTTTATCTCGGGCGTACCGGCTTTGATCATAGGGTTTGCCCAGTCGAACTTTCTGGGGATAGAAGTTGCGTGCGTGATCTTGCTAGCTCATTTAGTGGAAGCCAATATTGTAGCTCCTCTGATTATTGGGCAGCGCTTAAACATCCATCCGTTAACTATTANNCTATGGCATTCTCGGCTTATTTTTAGCCACTCCGATATATGCCCTTGCCAAGGTAGTCTACGCCTATATACGCAAGCTTTACATATTGTCGGCCAGCTGATCCTTTCTTCCTCCAAAATATCAGGATATGCTATCATAATATCTTTATCCTAATCGACTAAGATACAAATACATGAACTTCACTAAAATTCTCAATTTGCGTATGCTGGCCATGCTGCTAATTGGATTCGCCAGCGCACTTCCCGGGCCCTTGTTGGGGTCTACTTTGAGCATACGCTTAGCTGAATCTGAACTAAGTCCTGCCATCATCGGCGGGTTTGCCCTGTTGCATCTACCCCAAAATCTCAAGTTCTTGTGGGGTCCTTTGATCGATAATTATCGCAATCCGCTATTTCCGCGTATGGGGCATTATCGTGGCTGGGCTTTGTTTAGCTATTTGGGATGCATGGCGGCGCTCATTTTACTGGGCTGGCTCGATCCGCGTGACTCCCTGTGGGCTTTTGCCTTTACTGTTTTGATGGCCGCCTTTTTTTCGGGCTGCCTGTATCTGATTGGAGTTTCCTATGAAATTGGCAGCCTAGCGCCCGCAGAATATGAAACGGGCACAGCTTGTGTGATTATGGGACATAGGATCGGCCTCATCGCGGCTGGGGTGGGGGCTCTGTATCTCGCCCATACCAACAACTGGACGTGGGCGTATAGCCTAGTGCCTTTAACATTGCTAATCCCCTTAGGTGCTATATTGCTCTTGCCAGTAGCTGAACCGGTGAAAAGCCCAGCCTTGCAAACGCGCTATTTGGCTGGTTTGTATAGGTTTGTCGAGCCCGTAGTGGATTTTTTCCGCCACAATAAGTCGCATTATGTGCTGGCAGCTGTCTTGCTATTTGGAATAGGCAAT
>PLSG01000235.1 GCA_003164155.1 Parachlamydiaceae bacterium
TTTCCCCTTGTTGAAAATAGAGAATTCCCAGCTTGAAGATGGTTTCTGTGTCGTCTGGGCATAAGCGCAAGATGGCTTCATACTCTCTGATCTCTTCTTCTGGCATCTGTAGATCGTGGTAACTATAAGCCAGTTGAGAATGGATCCAGGGATCATTGGGAGCGTATTCGCTGAGGATTTTAAACTCTTCGACAGCTCTTTGTCCCGCTATCCGAAATTTTTGCTCCAAGCTGGCCGAAAACTGCGGCGGTGGGATCCAGCGCTCCTCTTCGAATCCTTCAATTTTGCGTGGGTCGATATATAATCCCGAAAGCAGGACGTAGGCATTTGCCAGAGCTGCATGCCATTCGAGATTCGTAGGCTCACATTTAACTATTTTGATGTGTTCGTCAACTGCGCCTTGCAAGAGCTGTTCCTTAATCTTGTGATGATCATTCCATAGCCACAAGCAGCGCCATCTTTCCAGCACAGCTGAAAGAAATCCCAGCCATAAGGGCATGTTTGGCAAAGCGTGTTCTTTTTCATTTAAGGCTGCCGCGCATCGGCAGCAGGCTTCGGCCACAGCCGCATGCTGTTCTGGCTGCCCTTCTGCAAAGGGAAGCAGGCTGCGGCAAGCTTGAGCGTATCTTTGGGTCAGGACGCTGATTTGTTCAGGTTTTTTGGCTTGTAGATACAGGCGGATGATAAAAAAAGAAAAGAGGGTGAGAAAGAGCCCACCCATGGAAATGGCTAAGAGCAATGATTGGACCAGAAAACTGGAAAAAATCAACATGGCGGCAATTTCACAAAAGCCCAATATCAAAAATAGAACATGGAAGCGCACATAGGGTTTGATAATCCCTTCAAACTGGGCTATAGTCGATTGGATAAGCTCCCGACATTGGGCGTCGAAATGGCTTTTGTCAAAATTGCTGCCGTCGGTAGTAGAGACCATAGGTACCTGAGATAATTAGGCTTTTTGCGTTCTTAAGATTGTACTTTTATAGGTTCTGCCTGCGCATAGTAGCCATAGCGCAATTCTTGTTGATAAAACAAGAGCAGTCCAGAAAATACAATCAGTGAGGATGCAAAGAAGGCCCAAGTGGCAGTTTCCCCGAGGAATATCCACCCAAATAGTGCTGTAAAAAGCGGTGTCGTACAACCGGCAAAGGACATAAAGGTGGCCGAATATTTCTTCAGTAAAAACCCATAGAGGTTGTAGGCGATCAGGTTGGAGATGATGATCAAAAGCACGGCGCACTCAATGAAGGGCACGTATTCCGTAATCGGCAATGGATCCCAGTCTTCAATCACGTACGAATTTAAAAGGGCCATCGCACCTCCCAAGGCCATGCTCACGCCGTTGGCCATCAGGGGCGAATAGCCGTTTTCCTTGACCACTTGGCGCAGGAGGATCCATCCATATACTCCACACACAGCGGCAATCATCACCGAAACTTCCGGCCACGAAAAAATCAGCAACTGTCCGGCGGCTTGTTCCACAGACGTTTGCGACAGCAGAATGGGGAGGAATCCGGCAAATCCCACCAATAGCCCCAGCCATTTTTTATTGGTCATCGTCTCAGAGAAAATAAAATAGGAGAGCAGCGCTGAGACAAATGGCGACAAGCTATAAATGAAGCAGGTTTTGAAGGAGGTTAAGTACTGCAATCCCCAAAACTCAGACACATTGGTGATGTAGATATTAAACAGCGCTAAGAGGAAGAAGCGCCAAGCGTGCTTCATGCTGAAGGTAAAATGCTTGCGCTGGAAGAAATACTGGTAGGCCAACATGAGCACGCCAGCTAATAGCATGCGCGATCCTACAAAGAAAAAGGGTTGTGCGTACTGCAGTCCATTTTTGGCAATTGTAAAAACGCTGGCAAATAACGCATAGAGTAAAAAAACAAAAAACATTACCACCCTATAAGGTTAAAGATCCGTAAATGTTAAGAAAAAAGCAGCATAGCATAGACCTAAATATAAAATAAATCGGAAAATGCGCATGTGGCACTTCCCTTTTGAACGCCACGGGCGAGTGATTAAAATTTTGTGATTCGCTTTGGAAGAGCTGCTGGCGCGTAGGTTTAGTAATAATTTACTTGATGTGTGTTAAGATTGTGTGAAGTAATTTAAAATATGTGTTTTTGTGTATTGTAAATGTTATTTAAGTTGTATAATAAGTTTTAAGTATGTGCTGTTGAATAAAGTGGGGAGTATTATGCTAATTAACCCAGAGTCAGTGCCTTCATCGTTTTTTTTACCTTTTTCGCTTCCAGCTAGCCTAGACTCTAAACCCAGTTATTTTACTGACTTTTCATTAGTGCTAACTGCTTTACACACCATGCGTGAACCGGCTCATTATAACACGGATAGGAGCGACTTTCTTCCTTTTCCTATCGACAATTTACCCCCTTCAGATACGCTTAAGCTCATGCTAGACTCTGTGCTCACAGACAGAGAAACCCGCGCAAGTTCCTCTCCTTCCTCTAATGAGGAAAGCAAGTTGAAAAAGGCAGTAACGGCAACGGAACAGCGCTTATCAAGCTTAATTAGTACGGGCAATGAAGTCAATGAAAGTGAATTTAAATCCATTCAAGCGATGATGGAAAGACTAGAAGAAAATTTTAAAATATTAATTGGAAAACCCGCCGCTCCTCCGGAACCTTCCACCTCTACCTCTTCTTCTTCATCCTCCTCCTCATCATCATTATCATTATCATCATCATTATCTTCATCTTCTTCTATCATCTCTAAATCCTCTCCTAAACCCGTTCCTGAATCCACTTCTGGTCATACTTATCTTACTTCTGGAGCGGTCAAAGAGGTTTGGGTAAAATCGGACGATTCTATGCATGTCTGGTATGCTCCCAAAGGCGGAAATAGCAGCGCAGAGAAAGAGTTGAGAGAGGAAGTGGATAAAGCGCAAATAATTAAAAGTAACCTGCGAGGCTTACAGTTAAAAAGTTTTATGGAAAACTTTATAGGAGGTTTAGGTTTAAATGAGCATACGCTTAAGTTTTTGAAAGAACAACCCTGTGTGGAAAGTTTGAGGACAGCCCTTTTAAATATGGATCGCTCTAGCCCATCTATTAATCCTAAAGATTTAGAGCTACTAAGAAAGTGCTTGGCTAGTAGTGATGTGAAAAAATTTATTGATAAAGCGCAGGTCATAGAAAATTGCCTGGCCATAGACTATACTGTGGTGCCTGAAGAACAGCATGTCAAAGTCAAAAAAAGAAGTGGAGATGTGAAAGGCCAAGCGCGATTCACCGTCCAAATAGCTCGCTCACACACCGATCTAGAAAAGCTGATTCGGAATCCTGAAGCTTCGCTTCTCAATCCAAATGATCCCGCCAGAGAAAAGCTAATTTCGTATACACCTATGCATCAACTTGATATAATGCACCAAATGCTTGACGGCATGGATGGGATGCATAGGGCGGGTTATGTCCATGGAGATTTTAAACCTGAAAATATGCTGGTGCGGTTGGAAGGTCAAAAGCTGAAGGTGAAAATTTCCGATTTTGGAAAAAGTGTCTTAGAAGATCCCGGCGTTTCTAAAAAGCCTATTGGAGATTGGCCAATATATGAGGGAAATACCCGATTTGCTCCCTGGGAAAATAGATTAAGCCAGGCGGGCGATGTCTGTGCTGCGGGCATGGCTATGATAAGAATCTTAGAAGAGCCTATTCTCACTCAATTGCAAAAAAAGGAACCTGCCAAGCGCATGCTTATTGACGTTCCTGAGGGAAGGAAAGGCCTACTAATGAGGGCTGCCAATAACGTAGAGAAAAAGAAAGTGCGCCGAGGTTTTGAGGCTTTCGTGATAGAAAACGATGCTTTTATTTCGATTGAGGCCGATCGCAATAAAGCGCAGTGGGTAATCGCGCGCGCGACTCAAGGGTTTAATATGATGCGTCCCGTCAGCCAAGAAAGATATAAGTTGATTGAGGTTCAAAAAGATCTTTATCTCACAGCTTTATTTGAACAGCTGGCAGCAAATAAGCGGTTTACACCCCAAACTCTAGAAGAACTTAGCGCTTTGCTAAGGGACATGACAAGCGTAAATCCTAAGGCTAGGCCATCTATGCAAGTTGCCAGTGAGCGTCTTGAAGTAATTATGAATGCAGAAATGAAAAGGAGTGCATTATGACAGCTATTGGAAGTAAGGGCGATTGTAACGATGCCTTTTTTCATGTATTATCCAAATCTGAAGATGCTTGTGCAGATTTAGGTTATGATTTTGAATCCCTGAGAAATGATCTAGAAGAAATAAAGTTAGATGAAGTCATAGGCGAATTTGCCAAAAATGTTTTTTTGCGCATTTTTATTAAAGAGCATAGAGGAAATAAGATACTTTCCGAGATGCTCTTTAGATCAGTAGAGTCCTCAGATACCCTACCACTTTTTAATATGCTTTTGGAAGAAGGCGTCAGTCCTGAAAAAGCCGAATTGGAATTTGAGACAAAAGCCGATTTGGACTCTCTAAGTTGGGCGGGATTGCTTACGGCTAACCCTGAAAATTACGCCAATTTAGAGTTTTTTAAAAATACTTTGAACTTGCATCCTTTGGATGCTCAAGCTTTGACCTATATTTTGTGGCTGATGTGCCAAAATCCTAAAGAAGGTCAAGAAGAGCGGGAAATCGAGGTGATGGAATTTCTTCTTTCCAAAGGTGCCACTTGCGATGCGGCAGCAATTGCTAAATATCCTCCTTTTATTTTGGCTGCAGACGGCGATTTCATGCCTTCCTTTGATAAATTGAGAGAAAATAAGCCAAAAGTGAAGAAGTTTCTAGAAGCGCAAATGAAATTGCAGGCGGAGCATCCCTTCACTTCCGAAGAGAAAAAAATGTAGAGTCCATTCCCGCATGCCTCGAATTCAATTCGCTTTTTTCTTACCTTCTTTGCTCCTTCTGTAAAAAAAATCTTAACAATTACTAGAAAAGAAATGAGTATTGTGGTAAATTGATAGTCGAGGTTGATCTGTTAATTGTAAATGTTTAATAAATTTACTTTACTAAGAGGACTGAAATATGCAAAAACCTAAAATTTTACTCATTGAAGATGAAGAAGATATAGCATCGCTGATCAAGCTACAGGCCGAGATCTCGGGCTATAAATTATCCGTGGAAGTAGATGGCTTAAACGGTTATTTGGCCTGTGAAAGAGAGCTGCCCGATCTGGTGGTATTGGATATAATGCTGCCCGGACTCAATGGGTTGGATGTGTGCCGCAAAATCAAAAGCCATGCACAACTAAAAAGCATACCCGTAATTATCATTTCGGCTAAAAGCGAAGAGCTCGATGTCGTTTTAGGATTGGAGCTGGGTGCGGATGATTATGTAGCCAAGCCCTTTTCCCCAAAAATCTTGTTTTCGCGGATCAAAGCCGTCATGCGCAGAGCTAAGGAGCCGGAGAAAATCCCCAAAATACTGACCTTTGGCGATTATACCCTGGAAATTGAGCGATACCTCTTGCGCAAAAAAGATAAGCAAATCCCCTTGACCCTCTCGGAGTTTGGCATATTGCGCCGCCTGCTGGTCAACCGCGGTAGAGTGCTCACGCGCAATCAGCTGCTAGATGATTTGCAAAACGAAGAAGCCTTTATTGTCGACCGCAATATCGATGTGCACATTGCCGCATTGCGCAAGAAACTGGGACCGAAGTTTCTATGGATAGAAACTGTACGAGGAGTCGGATATCGGCTAAAAGAAGAAGAATAAGGTTGTGAATTAACCGTGCGAAATAACTCGTTCAAGGGTTAAATGGGATTGAATAAACATGAAAATAATTGCCGATGAAGATAAAGAACTAATAGATGTTTTGGCTCAAATGTCGAAAGAAAGTTCGCGCAATACCTTGCGCTCGTGGCTAAAAGCCGAACGGGTCAGAGTGGATGAACGCATAGTCAAAATGGCCAGTTCCCCTGTAAAAAAAGGGCAGACGGTTAGCGTGGGTGAACGCAAAAAGATCATTGCCGGCGGCTTGCACATCCTCTATGAAGATAGACATATTGTGGTGATCGATAAACCCGAGGGTGTTTTAAGTGTGGCTACTAATTTCCAGACAGATGAAACTGCGCACGCTTTCTTGAAAGACCACTTCCGTCCAGGAAAGGTGCACGTGGTGCATAGACTCGATCAAGACACGTCTGGAGTAATGCTCTTTGCCCTTTCAGATGAAGCCCGCGATGAACTTAAAGCAGCTTTTGAAAAACACGCCATGGAAAGGTCTTACACGGCCGTAGTCGATGGACTGCTCGACCCGTCTTCTGGCACATGGCAGAGTTATCTTTACGAGGATGCCAACTATGTGGTGCACAGTACTGAGGATCAAAAAAAAGGGCGTTTGGCGATTACGCATTATACGGTGATGCGCGCTTCTCGTTCCCGTTGCCTGCTCGGGCTTAAACTCGAAACGGGCCGCAAAAATCAGATCCGCGTGCATTGCCAAGATGCCGGTTGTTCTATCGTAGGCGATAAAAAATATGGGGGATCAATCGGTCCTACAAAAAGGCTGTGCCTGCATGCCAACGTGCTGGGTTTTGCCCATCCTATTACCCAGCGCCCCATGCGCTTTGAGTCCCCTATTCCGGAAGCTTTTCTCCAAATGCTTTCGCCTTAAGTAGTCTAAGCATGCATAAGAATAAAGTGTGGCTCTCATTTCTCTGCCTCTATGCCTCCATAGCTATGTGGTTTATGGGGGCTGCGGTTTACAGCAGTTATCATTATTGGAAAATGAGCGCTTCCAGGCCTCCCTCTCAGGCCAACTGGTCAGTGGCTGAGCTTTCCAGCGAGGTTTTCGTGCCGCAGGTGGCCTATACCTTTGAGGTGGCAAAAACCTCTTTTGCAGGTCGTACAATGCTGACTAATCACCGTTATATCCATCCTAAGGGTGCAGAGCAGGCTTTGACAGAATTTTCTGCTAAGAAATGGGCTGTGTGGTATAATCCGGCCGATCCTCAAGAGTCGACTTTGCAAAAAATGTTTCCTTTTAAAGAGTGTATTTCAGCGCTGATTTTATTTGGACTGCTGCTCTATTTCATCTGGCTGGGATTTTTTGTGACGCGTTTCAATCAGGGGAAGTGACTGAACCTAAGAAATTTCCGTGAAGTTTTGAGAAGAAAGTGAAAATATGCATCCTATCGTGTTGACCAACCAAAGTGCTGAAGGCGACTTGCTGGAGGCAACATTTATCCCTGAAAAGGGAATGAATTTAGTCAGCTTTAAGCGCGGGACAATTGAAGTGATTGACCAGTCTACGCGCAAGGCCTTTGAAGAGTGCTTTGGAGGGCTTGGCCCTTTGATCGGTCCGCATTTTCATAGAAGAGATCCCTCTATCGTCGCGCCTATAAAGGACCCCGCAGCCTTTCCCCACATTTCCTTTATGCAGGCTAAAGGCTCGGCCGACCCTTTTTCACATGGCATTGGGCGCTATGCCCCCTGGAAGGCCGAAGGCGCTAATACCAAGCTCAAGGCTGTGCTTTCAGGAAAAGATACTTGGAATGGAGTGCCTTTAGCTGATTTAGAAGGGCAGAATTTTAAGATGGAATTTGCAGCGGAGTTGACCCCTAAGGGCTTGAAGCTGGACTTGAGCGTAGTCAGCGAGGCTGATTCAATCGTGGGGATTCACTATTACTACAGCCTACACGCTAATCCATCAAATGGCCACTCTGCCTTGGAAAAAAAGGGAGATCAAAGGAGTATGGTCATAAGTCGCGTGCAAGATAAGTACTATGATCAAACACAACTGTGCCCTATCCCTCCCACCTGGGACTATGACCAGCAACATATTTTGAAATACGATTTGCAAAATGGTGCCGACTTTGCCTTTCATCCCCATCCCGATCCTTTATGCGGACGGATTTTGCTGGTTACCCCGTACTACCGCCTGCAAACGGAGTATAAATGCGCCAGCCAGGAAAATTGCTGGCAGCTGTATCATCCAGCAGGGGCTTCTTTTGTCTGTATCGAGCCGTTAAGCGCCCAAAATCCCCGCAGAGCGAACTTGTCGGTGAGTTCAATATCCATTAATCTAGAGATATTGCCTCTAGAGATGAGCTTTAACGGGGATAGTGGAGATTTTAAACTATGAATGCACCAGGGGAATCCATGCCACCACTCCCGCGCACTCTGCGTCTGCCTCAAAATCGCTCTTTTCCCTTTGTTTTGGCTGCGCTATGCCTGTTTCCTACTGTACTGTTCAGCTGTTTGAGCCTGCGCCTTGTTCCCTTGCAAACCAGTTGGTGGCTTTTTTTAGGCGCCGTTTTTGTGAGCATGGGGGGCGCACTGGCCCTATTCCTTTTCATCTTAAATCGCGAGATTGAATTGATCAAAGCCTTTGAGGCGCAAATGCAAGAGCCGCAGCCCCCAAGTGCGTATCCTCCCCAAGAAGAGGCAATTCTAAAGGAGATCCCGTCAGGAGATGCCCTGCATAGAGATAGCGCCCAAGAGTTGCCTCAGCTCACAGATGAGCCTGTGGAAGATCCAGCGGCAGACTTAGAGCGCGCTCTGGTGCAAGAAGTGGCCCTTAAAAACGAGGCTCTTTTGCAGCTAACTCGTGAATTTGAACAAGTACAGCAAANNGAGCCGAGCTACATGCACAAGAAAATGTGCTCTACAAGCAGAATATCCAATTAGAGATAAAAAAATCCGAAAAGCTACAAGGTGAGTATCTGCAAACCTGCAAAGACTATAGAGAGAATATGGAGAAGAAGCAGCAGCAGATTGCCAATCTGGAAACCCAGGTCAGCGATTTGACCTATGAGGTCAAAACCTTGTTGAAGCTTTCACAGGCAGCAAGGGAGTCTGCCCGGGAATCTGCTTATGTACAAGAAGCAAGCCCTCTCTATGGCTTGCGAGCAGAAAGCTTGCCCTATAGCATCGAATATAGTGGAGAGATTGCGCCCGAGATTGCCGAAAACCATCCCGTGGACGAGGGCATTTCAGCAGATTTTAGCGACGATCCCTCTTTGAGCGCGCTCGACAGTCCGGTGATGACAGCTAGCGATTCGGCTGTGCAGTTGCGTAGAGCTATCGATATCGCCGAAAAGTGCGTGGGTGCCGGTCATTTCAATCTGACGACGCGTTTTAATGACTTGGCCGGCGGCAACAGCTATGCCTTGGAACTGCGGCATCTGTGCGATAGCTTGCGTAGCGAAAATGCGGCTATCATCTTGCTCTATTCGCAAAGTGAAAATAGAGTGCTTTTTGCCAATAATCTCACCAAAGAGCTGCTGGGCTGGAGTCCTGAAAAATTCGCCCAAGATTTCCCAAGTATGATCTTGGCCGGCGAGGCAGAATGGAAAAACGCTTTGGTTCACCTAAAAAGCGAAAGCCAGATAAGCTTGCATATAAAAAGCAAAAGGGGGCAAGATGTGCCTATGTATTGCCGCATAGGCCTCATTCCCTCAGGCATTTTTAAGCAGCATGCCATAGCGGTTTTGTACCCTCATTAACCCAAGTTGCTAGTCCCTCCCTATCCGGAGGAACCGGACAG
>PLSG01000147.1 GCA_003164155.1 Parachlamydiaceae bacterium
TTCGTAAACCTTCGATGAACCCCGTTGGGGTTCATCGAAGGTTTACGTGACTATGCATGCAAAGACAGAGGACGGGAAGGCTCTCTACCACCGTAGTTCGACAAAAGCAGAAGGCGAACAAAAAGATATATATAAGGCTTTGGGGATGTCGCCTCAAATTCTCAAAGCGCATANNTGTAGTGGCGAATTCATCAAACTTCATTTCGATTCTCCGTGAGAGCTGCACTGAACTTGGGTTAAGGTGATTCTGAGTGGAAAGGCAACTCTGGCGGAACGTTTTGCCGAAATAGACGGCAAAAACGTGAGGAAAGCGCTTAAGAAGCATGACGAGGAACAAGATCGATTGCGCCCGCAGGTCAAAAAATTGATCGGGGGCGATAATTTGTTAAAAAAGATCGAGGTTGCGTATTTAAATCGTGAAAAAATGGTGGCGTAATGGGTCGAAAACTGTCCTACTTACTCAAAATCCAACGGGATTTTGCCACCATAGTTCTGACGCTATCACCTGCTTTTCTAGGGAGAAAGGTGAAAAAGTGTTGGTCTGGGTTGAACCATGCTCTTCTTCTTCTTTTTCTTCCATCTTCTGATCTTGGGGTCCTTTCATTTTTTCACTGGGCAGCCTTCTCATATGGTTGGGATGAAATAGACTTATAGGTGCATTTCTTTAACAGCAGGGCAATCGGCTTAAATCTTTTGCTGCGCCGCGGGCAAAGCCTACACCGTATGCTAAAGGCGCTATTACCACACCATCCACCAAAGCAAATGGCACAGTAATTAGTAAACATAAACAAGCGGGTGTAACTTTCACGCAAATTGAATATCTTTTTAGGCAGCTGTTTGCTCCTATGCATCCACAGATAAAGTCATCACCCACCACATATCCGCAGTAATCTAAATATATCTCTGCCGGATGAGCCATAGTCTTAAATGCCTGGGCAGCGAAAATATAGCGCAACTTCAGATCTGATGGTCCATAAAGTTTTTTTGAGGCATTTCTAAAAGATACATAATCATAAGATCCTAAAAAGCCCATAGTCTTATTTTGTAGGACTGAAGGTAGCTCGTCAAATAAATGAAAATCAAACCTGGCTGCAGGCTTCATTAAAGTGACACTCATGGCATACCTCTTTCAATTATAACTTTTTTAAAAAACACCCTCTGGTTTTATCAGGATCAGGATAAAAAGTAAACCTTCGATGAACACCTTCGATGAACCCCGTTGGGGTTCATCGAAGGTTTACAAAAATTAGATGTATCTTGGTTTAGTTTCCACAGTTATTGATCAATCAGCTTAGAGGACACTAATTTCCAATCCTCTGCACTCTCCGCTTTCAAAGATTCCATATCTTCTAATAACAACCCAGCATTTTCTTTTAAAGCCCTAACAGATTCATTAGTACTGTCTAAACTGGAATATTCGCTCATTACTACATTTAAGTGCAGAGTGATTGCATCAACAGACAATTTTAAGGAATCTAGATGAGCTCTAATGAATAATAAATTACTCTGTAATTCATCCATACGCCTATCTGCCTGTAATACTTCTAATTGGTTTTCATCCGCATTCATTTCTAGTGAAATTTTAATGTCATCTACAACGGATGTTCTTGCTATCTGTTCTGCACTTAGATGGGTTAGAGTATTAGTTAATTTTATCAACGGCTCTTGTATCTCTGTTTTAATAGTCGGCAGTCGTATTTTGGCAGCTTTTGGTATTTCATTAATCAAGTCACGTATTTGAGTTGCAGAATTATTTACAGACAAATACATTTCTACAAGTACTTTATCAATTTCTAATACACGGTCGACATTTGTTGCTATATCTATGCTATGACGTATTTTTTCTACTACATTTTCAGTTAAAAATATACCATGATTTTTTATCGGTTTTTCTACTTCACTTTTAGTTTCCCTTTCGGCTTCACCGCCTCTTTTGCTTTCCCCCTCGGCTGATAGAAAATGAGCAGCTATTGGGCCCTCTTTAATCTCCTCTTCCTCAATCCTCATTTTTCGCTCACGTTCTTGTTGTTTTGCATATTTAGACAATGCCACAAAATCAGCTTTCCGACTTTTCAACTCCTCCTGCCCGGTGCTTGCGCTTATGGCATTTTTAATGGGCTTGGATAACACCTGGCTTTTGATAAGCTCGATTTTATTATCGCTTTTTTTTGAAGGACGCAAAGTAGAGGTCGCAGGGGCTGTAGATGGCCTAATAGTACGAGCCTTTAGAGGCGTGTTTGGTTTTAAAAGTGCTTTACTTGAGGTAAGGCCTGTGAGGTTGGAGTTTGGATTTCTCATAGATTGCATCCAAGGAGTGCTAGAAAAAAACTTGCTCATCCGTTTAGCAAAAAAAGGTAATGTAGGAGGAGTGGTCTTAGTTATACTTTTAGAAGGACTACTTGAAATCGAAGAAGAGGAGCGACTTGATGTGTGCATCAAAGGGGGACGACTAGTCACTAGCTTGCTTACTGGTTTGGCGGAAGAAGGCGGCGTTGAGGCCTTATGCGCACCCAATCCTGAAAACTTTGAGCTCTCGCGCTTTAATAATTTGGCATGTGCAATGCTTGTTGTAGTTCTTACGATCTGCGGGGTAGAAGATGGTGCAGAACTTCGTGCTGGAGGTGTAAATGAACTATCTCCTTCTAAACGAAATGAAGGCCCTCTTAATGGTAAATTCATATAATCCCCCTTTCACGCATTGCAAGCAATTCATCTTAGTAGTAATTATAGTATAATATTAAATTAATTTCCATAAATGTTGTTACTTTGTAGGCGCAAAGTTGAAATGTCGT
>PLSG01000118.1 GCA_003164155.1 Parachlamydiaceae bacterium
CAGAAGATGATCCTAAAGACAAATAGTTTCAAGTTTCAAGAACTTACACTAAGTTGACGCCATTGGGGCCGTGCTAGCGGCCCTAAGGCTACATGCCCCTCCTCCATGCGAAACAGTTGCAAAACAGGACGTTAAAAAATCGCTCAAAAGTCTGCTTTTTTGGACTTTTGCAACTGCCTCATGCGAGGGTGAATGAGAAAATTCAATCTTTTAGCCTTACCTTTGCCCCCACGTTCCGACGGACACCCCGAGGGCCTCTGGTAAGGGAGATCCGACCAATTACCGCAGACCGGTTCACCTACAAATCTGCATTGAACAAGCTCCACTTTGCCAACAACACATCATAAACGCCTTTATCCTTAATAACTTGCAAGCCGTGGTTAAAATGCTCAATCAAGGCATCGCCCTCTTGGTCTATATCGGCAATGAGGCGCAGCCCTTCGCTTGAAAAGGGAGAAGTCGCCACCCGCAGCGAATTCGCAAAGTAGCTTTGCACATACGTATAAGCAGGGATAGCATTCAAGATAAAGCCATCGATGCGGTTGTTGGAAACGTCTTCCAGCCCTGTTATGATATTATCGTAGGGCTGCAAGAAAAAGAAGGAGTCTTTATTAGAAAAATTCAAAGTTATGCCTGACTGAATACCGACAACTTTACCCTGCATATCTAAAAGTTTAATCTGTTTATGTGGTGGGATTGAGTTGTGCTGCAAGAAGGTATTGGTGACCACTAATACAGGACCGATCAGAAAAAAAGGATTGGAAAATACATATTTTTGCCGGTTGGTGCTATTGGGCTGAATAAATGCCAGCATAGCACTATAGTCGCCCCTATCCAGACCAGTCATCATGGCATCAGTAGAGGTAGCGACAATCTCTATCCGAATCTTCTCCTCTTCACCAATGGCGCGCAACAATTCGTCGGTAAAGCCTTGCAAGTCTCTATCCTTGCCCCAGACATTGACCGGGTGCCAAGCGTTATCCCGTGCGACGAGATAAGATTTGGCTTGTGAGTCTTCTGAACAACCCCGCAGCATTAACAATATAAACAGCAGCAAAGCGGCCAGAGCTGCTAGCCACCACTTTCCCTTGGCCATCCACTTGATTGCCGTGGATAGATTAACAGATTTGAACACTCCCCGTCCTTATTTTTGATTGATTCAAGATAAGCGGCAGCATACCATATTCGCTAATAATGGTGTATCCCCTTTTAGCTATTGAAAAAACGCAAATTGTGCTATCCTCTCAGCATTCTACCATACCTCACTAAAAAGCTTACAAAACCGGATATTTCCATGAGCGTTCGCGACTTGACGATCTTAGGGTGTTCTAGCCAGCAACCCACGCGCTATCGCAACCATGGGGCTTATCTATTTCGCTGGAATGGCGAAGGGCTGCTTTTTGATCCAGGAGAAGGCACACAAAGGCAATTTATCTTTGCCAACATAGCCCCTACCGTAGTTACGCGCATACTCATCACGCATTTCCATGGAGATCACTGCCTCGGACTTGGATCGATGTTGATGCGCCTCAATTTAGATAAGGTCACCCATCCTATCCACTGCTATTACCCAGCGAGCGGCAAAACCTACTTCGACCGCCTGCGCTATGGGACAAGCTATCACGAAGCGATCAACGTGGTTGAGCATCCTATCTATGAATCGGGCATTGTGCACGACGACGGCAATTTCAAGATAGAAGCCCGCTTTATGGAGCNNGGCATCGATAACGTGGCTTACCGCGTGACGGAGCCAGACACGCGCAAATTCGACAACACTAAACTTGCCGCCTATGGGATCCGGGGACCGATGGTCCGCGAATTGCAAGAAAAACAAGAGCTAACGGTTGAAGGCAAACTCATCAAGCTAGACGATGTCAGCTGGATTCGCCGCGGCGACACCATCGCCGTGGTAATCGACACAAGACTTTGCCCCCAGGCAGTGGAGATAGCGCGCAATGCCAAGATCTTGCTTTGCGAAAGCACTTATCTAGAGGAACATGCCCAGCTGGCGCATGATCACTACCATTTGACCGCCAAGCAAGCGGCGGGTATTGCCAAGAAAGCTGAAGTGCAGAAACTGATCCTCACGCATTTTTCGGCACGTTATCTGAATCTCAATCTATTTCAAGAAGAAGCGCAGCTAGTCTTCCCCCACAGCTTTGTAGCGGAAGACCTCAAAACATTCCCCTTTCCTAAGGTCTAAATATGTTTATTGAAGCTGCCTATCGCTTTCTGGAACACTATAGAGTCTTGAAAAACGCTTCAGAGCACACCCTGCGAAATTACACCATCGACCTCAACGCCTTAAAAGCCTATATCGAAAAGGAGAGCCTGCCGGAAATCGAGCAGGAAAACCTTCCGGGCAAAATACGCTATGATGCCCCATACGCCGAGCGCTGGAAGGAAAACGACCACCTCATACAGCTCAAATCTATCGACAAAGGCACCATTCGGGCTTTTTTAGCCCATCTCCACCATAACCACTGCCATAAAAGAACTATAGTGCGCCGCCTATCATCGCTCAGAAGCTTTTTTAGATACTGCTGCCTCCAGCAAGTGCTGGAGTTTAACCCCACTCAAGAGCTCGAAAGCCCTAAGCTGGATAAAAAGCTTCCCTTTTCCCTTTCTTACGAACAAGTTCAGAGGCTCTTTAGTCAGCCAGACACCCACACGCTTTTGGGGTTTCGNNTGTGGGAATGAACCGCGAAGATTTCGACCAGACCAACCTTTTGATCCGCATCAGGGGCAAAGGACAAAAAGAGCGCATCGTCCCGCTCACTAAAAACGCCGCCCATTGGATAGGAGCTTATCTCAATCACGCGCAAAGACAGCACGCTATGGACGGACATGCCGCCGAAATTGATACCGCGGCCATCTTTCTCAATAAGGGGGGCACGCGCCTAAGTCCACGCTCGGTCGACCGCAATTTTGACAAATATTTAACCTCTAGTGGTATGGCCGGCCACGTGACCCCCCATACTATTCGGCATACCATAGCCACTCACTGGCTGGAAAACGGCATGGACCTCAAGACCATTCAAGATATTTTGGGGCATGTATCATTGGCTACAACCACTATCTATACGCATGTTTCAGTAAAATTAAAAAAGCAGACCTACGACAAAACGCATCCCAGGGCATAATGCAAGTTGCTAGTCTATGTGACCTAAATCCGGAGGAACCGGATTTAGGTCACATAGACTAGCAAGTAAAATGAATCAGTTTAAATTTGATGAACTAAACGACATGTTCGAAGAAACTTATAAACGATAGGTGACCCAAGTTGCTAGTCCCTGAATCCGGTTCCTCCGGATTCAGGGACTAGCAACTTGGGTCACTAAGGAACAATATGTCTACGATTGAAGATTTCCTGAGCTTCCTAAACCAATCCCCCACTGCGTGGCACGCCGTGAGATGTGCCGCAGAGCGCTTAAAAGCGGCAGGTTTTACGGAGCTCTCCGAACAGACAGCTTGGAGCTTGCAAAATGGGCGCGGCTACTTTGTCTTGCGCAATGGCTCTTCACTGTGCGCTTTCGTCACTCCAGAAAACCTTCCGACACATGTGCGCCTGATAGGTTCGCATAGCGACAGTCCCGCTCTAAAATTAAAACCCAAACCCGAATTCCACAGGGAAAACATGCTCATGTTCGGGGTCGAGGTTTATGGGGCGCCGCTGCTCTCATCTTGGCTGAACCGCGATTTAGGGCTGGCAGGGCGCATCGTCTACCAAGACTGCCAAGACAACATCCTAGAAGCCCTCGTGAACCTAAAAAAACACCCTTTGGTTATTCCCCAGCTAGCTATCCACCTCGACAGAAACGTAAATGAACAAGGCTTGCTGCTCAATAAGCAAGAGCACTTATCGGCCTTGGCAGCGCTAGCTAACGGGACAAAATTAACTAAAGACAGCTACCTCCAGACGCTGCTGGAAGAAGAGCTAGGCAGCCTAAATCTGCTAGCTCACGACCTTTTCTTGGTCCCCATCGAAGAAGCGCGTTTTATGGGCTATGAAAAACAAATGATCGCCTCTTATAGAATTGATAACTTGAGCAGCGTGCACGCCTCTCTTATGGCGCTTGTGCAAAATAAGACACCACATAGCTCTATGCTCAAAATGATCACCTTTTGGGATAACGAAGAAATTGGATCTGAGACCGCCCAAGGTGCGGCCTCGCCATTTGTCTCCCACACCACAGAGAGAATCGTCTACGCTTTAAATGGCCAGAGGGAAAAC
>PLSG01000136.1 GCA_003164155.1 Parachlamydiaceae bacterium
CCTACCGCTCCTCCGGAGCTTAGGGATAGGTTTACTGCAAATGTTTTCATAGCGAATTACGAGTGAGTTCTAAGCTCCGGAGGAGCGGTAGGGGTGAAGCCCATTGCGCAGACCCGGAGGTGCATTCGCATCAAGCTAACATAACAAATTGATGTTAAAGGAATTAAAAGGATTAACCTTGTTTTAGATGCATTTAAGAGGTGTTAATTTGCTGATTTCAAGGCCAATTTCGAGAGCCCGCCTCGGGCGACTCAACGAAGCCCACAGTGACCGTAGTCCCGAGGCTCTGCGAGGGGCGCAGGGAACTGTGGGTATGCTAAAAATATTTCCTGAGCCCGGTAGGGCGATTGAAAAAATGCGAAGGGTAGCCTTCAAACCTTATGGCTTCATTTACCAAGATGGTGGAGTTTGGTGTCCTTGAGCTAATGATCCATCGCGATATAGCCATGCCCCTTTTACTTTTTCGAAATGGCTTCTCTCAGTAAAGGTGGTATCGCGTGTATCTTGAGAAAGGCAGGCGGTAAAAGTTACTGTGGCCCAGAGGGCATTTTCTTTAAAATCGATGATTTCAAGTCTATGAAAGGTCGTGCTATGCGAGAATTGGGATATGCTGCGCTTCCATGAAAGCATGTTTTTTGAATATTGGGGATTGGCGGTATGCGTAGTGGCTATAATGTAGGAGGCTATGTTTAAAGCATACGCCGCATACCTGGAACGCATTAGCTGAAGGGCATTTTCAGGTCGGGATCCTGTATGAAAGGGTTTGCAGCAGTTGTCGTAGGCATTTCCGCTGCAGCATGGGCATAAGTGGAGCTGATTTTCCATTTATTTGCCTATTTCTTTATTTTTTTTGCGTTTAGCGAAAACGCAGGCGTGCCTCGGAAAACCGAGGCATAATCTGGCAAATCGGCAAAAACTGTAGCTGATTTGCCCATGCTCATTCAACACCAATGGTGGCGTTTTAGCCGCTAATTTTCTTACTCACTTTCCTCGAAATACCGTCTGCAATGCCTTGAATCAATGCTTGTAGTAGCGTTTGTGCGACTAGTTGGAAAGAGGCCGGAATAGTTACTAGGGCATGTTTTTTTATGTTGGAAAGGTATTGTCCTGCAGTTCCTGAAGTGGGATCTAGCCAAGCGGTAATAGAAGCCATAGAAGTTGCGCCCATGCCTACGGATAGGATTGCATAAGCGATCGTTGCAACGGTAGAAGTGACCGATGTGGCAGCTACTACACAAGCTACAGTGCCAATGCCTAAAGCTGTGATAGTTACAGAAGCAGCTTGGTTAGCTGTAGGGAAAGTGGATGCGGACATAAATAAGGATCCTTGTGTTAAAAATCAATTCATAAAGCTTGTACATGAAGTGCCTGGTGGGCATGCTTCCTGCATGTAGGTTGTAAATTAAACTGCAGCTTCCAGCACATGCCATTTTCTGCAATTTCACGTAAAAAGTATAGTTTACTTTGGCCTTCATTGTGAAGGCAAATCATTAAGGTTTTATAAAGAAGCACGTCAACCAGCATTTTTTTGCTACCCAAGTGTTGCCTTGGGTAGTACTCCTATTCGCCCATGGGTTGGATAGGTAGGCCAGCTGTTGACCGATTGCCGCAGAAGGTGATTATATCCCATTCTGAAACTTCCAGATGGTGCTGTTCAATCATATCTAAAAGGCGCTCTCCAGGCAGCTGATCGTTGTCGACCAACTCCAAAAACTGCTCTTTGAGAGGCATAGGCAAGGTTTTGGCCAGAGCGCTGAGGCGATTTTTAGTGTTTTGATAATTCAAATCGTGGACCTGTATATTTTTGTAGACTCTCGCTTGTATTTGAGACAGCCATTCTTTGGAAACTTTTTGTCCGTTTTTAGCGCCGTTCAGAAGCTGTTGTATTTGCTGGCTGTTGAGGATCACCCCCCATTCTCGGATCATGCACAAAGGGTCATCTGGCGAATGGATGTAGCGGAACAAACCGCTTCCGGCTGCGATGCGCTTGCGAATATGCCAGGGCTGTCGTTTATAATCCATGGAATGCCCTTTCAATTGCAAAAGACGTTCACAAGCATAAGCGGGGTTATCCTGAGACGCTTTGGTATCTCTAAGGAGAAAAATTACAGAATCTTTCTCGTTTAGCAGCATGTCAACTAACTTAAACCATTGCAAGGGAAAGGAATTTGACTGATATGCCCAGAAAAGTTTATTAGTGTTCTTATCATGTTGAAAAATCTCACACCCGGCAATTTCATAACCATCCTTTTCTAAGGCATTCACCAGCTTTTCAAAGGAGTGGGCGACTATGCCATCCGGCATCAAGATCAAATAGGCGTACGATTGGAAAAATAGCTTTAAATCTCCTATATTTTCAGAAAAGCTTTGATAAGCTGTCCTGTAAAAAGGATCTTGAGCATAGAGCCAATCCTTTTTAGGGGCAGTGCGCAGGAAGTCTGGGATGCAAAGGGGGATGGTGGATTTTTTTTGACTGGAATCATCCAAGACAATGTTGCTCTCCACGATGGCGATATTGCTTTCCACAATCGGATCGGGAGAGGGCATTTGGGCTATACAAGTGGAAATCATTCCGTTCCACGCTATTAACGCGGCTATGTAGACAGATCCAGGTCGCCATAATTTTTTGGCAATCTCGCATAAAAGGTAAGCTTTCGGCATGGGGACTCCTTTCTCAATGGAAAACGGGTATTTTAAATTTATTTAATTTTTTGTGTTATGTATATTATGACGATCACTATGGTACTTAATCCTCTTTTTAAATTCAAACAATAATACTTGTTATTGTGTTGGATAGTGAAATAAATTATAGGTGTTTTTTACGCTCGACTTATGGGTTTTTGAGCGGAGATCTTCATACCCAGTTGCGTTATTTGCTAGTACACGGTTCCTTCAGGGTGCGGACCAGAAACACTTCAGCTACGTAGCGAATATCTTGCTTAAAAGATCATAAAGGTGAGTTAATTTTATTGAATTATTCAAAAGAGAGGGTGATATTAAAATTTTAGCTTAGGAAGGTACTCAAATACCCCCGTAGGAATCAAGGTGTGTCTGACAAAGGATAGTATGAAATCTAACTTCCTAAACTGTAAAGAGCAAAAGCTCACAGGCTCGCGTTGGTTAGCTAGAAATTTTAGGCCAGATTCCATTCGGTTTCTCTGGGAATCTGGACTAGTAACACCGTAGGAGGTTGAAGATGGTGCGGAGATGGAATATTTTAAGTGTACAAATTTTTTGCTGGCTTTTGCTTGGGCATGGAGCTCTTCCAGCTGACTGGAACAGTGATTTTGACAAGCGCACCTATCTGCTCATTCAAGAGCTTCCGCAATTGAACCATCCCGACTACCTGCAAAAAATAAATTCTTTTAGCGCGGCGCGCAACAACCTCTTGCTGAATGAGGAGCTGTGCGACAAGTTACACTCTGCCCAACCCTTAGATAAATTCCTGATGGTTGTCAAAGATCTAAACCTGATGTTTAAAAAGCGTAAAAATGACCGCATCCACGATCTGTACCCATGGGAGCTATCGTACTTGTTTGGTTCAACAGCTTATATTGTGCCTTCTTTTGCCTTTGAAATAGGCGGCAAAAAAGTGGTCATTCAAAATCTGGAAAGTTTCAAATACGGCATGACGCAGGCGCGTACTTATCCCAAAAAAGGACATTCCCCCAAGCTAGTCAAGAGCGTCTCAATAAAGACATATTGGAAAGCCCATCTGCAAGCTTATATTCTGGGCTTGACAGACCTTTCTGCCAAAAATATTGGCGTTAACTCCGAAGGGGTGATCCGCTTTTTCGATAATGAATCCAGCCTCAGATATCAAAATGAGATTATAAATGGAAAAACGAATATCAAACTCGGGTTTTTGTGCCAGTCTTTCGATTGGCCGCAATTTCGTGAAAAAATCGATAAAAAAACAGCTAAGGAGATCAACGCCTATCTGCAAGGGTTTGCCGGTCTTGAAGATAGAGTTAAAGTCTACTTGCAGCTCAGACCCATAGATTTTAATGAAAAAGGATTAGCTGAACGACTGGACAAGATGCGCCATTTTGAATGCAAAGCAGGCGTATCATTTCGGGATTTTTATGGATCGCTCTATCCCCCGCTCATTAGCGGTTTACAGCCCTTGAATGAGATTGTCGAAAGAATTTGCCAACGCAAAGTCGGTGATGGCTCTGCGCTTCTTTTTATGTGCCGTTGGATTCATTCATTTTCCTTATCCGCTGAAGAAAGAGAAATGGTGGATGAGTGGATACGCACCTATATCCCTTAAAAACCTCAGGGGGGGGAAGGAATTTATGTCTCAAAAAAATTATAAGGTAGAGTTATATGTAAATTTCTTGATAGTCATTCAATTTTGTTGTACTATCCCCATTCCCAAGAAAAGGTGGAAGGGCGATAGAAAATTATCGGAATAGTTGCGAAATTTTACCGGCTTTGTTCACCTTTTCGATCAGAATTTCGGCGGAACGAAACCTCCCAGATGGTGCTGCGGCTTGCGACGAGGGCGTAGTGACAGCTATTCCCAAAGAGTAAGACGCTGTAAATGGGAGGTTTCGCTCCGCCGAAATTTCGATAGGGAAGGTTAACAAAGCCTTTTACCTAGGAGGTGGCAGATGTGGGCACAACTGAAAAGGCTAAGCATTCTCTTTTTCATATCTCTTTGGCTGCTGAATGGTTCCCTTATGGCAGATTGGAACAAACAGTTTGACGAGCAAACGCGTTTGCTTATCCAAGAGCTGCCTCAATTTCAAGACTCCAGCTACCTTAAAAAAAGGAAGCAGTTTCTTTTGGCGCGCCGGGAAATTTTGAAGGATACGGAAATGCGCAATAAGTTCCTATCTGCCAGTCAGGAAGATAAGTTTATGCTGCATAGGGAGGATCTTGCCATGATCCTCAAAAAGCGCAAAAACGATCGCATGCACGATTTATACCCTTGGGAATTGTCTTATCTCCTCGGTTCATCCGCCTACATGCTCCCTTCCTTTCCCATCGAGATGGGAGGTAAAAAGATCATAATACAAGAACTGGAAGAGTTCGAATTCGGAAAAGTTATTTCTGAAAGCTACCCTAAAAAGGGCTTTCCAAAAGAAATAGTCGACAAAGTTTCCCTGGAAACATATTGGAAAGCACATCTACAAGCCTATATTCTGGGCTTAGGCGATCTTGTGGTGCAAAATATAGGCGTTAGCCCCTCAGGGATAATCCGTTTTTTCGATAATGAGTCTTCTATAGGCTATAGGAATTACATTGTTAAGACCGATACGGGCTTTAAAGCTAGTTTCCAGTGCGAGTCTTTCGATTGGCCTCAATTTCGCGCCGATCTTGATAAGAAAACAGCCAGAAAAATAAAGGCCTATCTGCAAGGTTTTGTGGGTTTTGAAGACAGACTCAAAATCTATCTGCAGCATCGACCTATCGATTTTGACATTAATGGCATATTAGAGCGACTCGAGCATGTTAGAAATTTTGAAATTAAAGAAGGTGTATCGTTTAGGGATTTTTATGGTTCGCTGCATCCTAAGTTGAGCCGTGGGTTGAAGGACCTGAACCACATAGTGCAAAGCATCCTCAAGCGAAAAGTAGGCTATGGTGCTTCGCTATTATTTATGTCCCGATGGATAAACAGCTATTCTTTATCGCCTGAGGAAAATGCCATGGTTCAAGGCTGGCTGCACACATATATTGATTGAGGGTAACCTCTTTCTTTCTTTCCATCAAAAAATAAATATGCTAAATATAGATTCATTCGCTATCTATAAATTTTAGTTCAGATCTCCTCCCTCTTGATCTATCTGAGAGGGGATCTGAACAGTTACTGTGGTGTATATGGAAATACAATTTATTTTAGTGGGATTTTTAGGCGTAGGGGTTTTCTTTTATCTCATATATACCATGCTGTTCCCTGAAAAATTTTAGCCATTCTCTGGTAGCTGGTCAGATCCCCCTCGGTTCCTCTGGGGGGATCTGA
>PLSG01000144.1 GCA_003164155.1 Parachlamydiaceae bacterium
CTTGATGGGTTCACTCACCACTACTGTTGGTTCCCTGACAACAGCATTAGCGGGGATGGGGAAACCTATTGAAGAGGGTAATAAGTCCCTCAAACGGTGGAGCGATAGTTTGCATGATATAATTTTTTCAACAGAGGAGGGAATTAGTAATTACAAAGAAATTTTGACTCTCACAACTAAATTACATCGAATAGATGTTTCAGATGCAAAAGAACGAGAAAAAGTTGTGAGTTATTTAGGAAAATTGAACAAAGAATATGAAAAAGCAAAGAAATTTCATGAAAAAGATGAAGTAGAATTGAAGAAAATTGAAAAAGTTCAAGAGGCTATTGGTAAGGCAATGAAAGCAAATATTAAAAATGCTGATGATTTTACTAAGGCAATTGAAGGAGTAACTGAAAGTGTAGAGGAGGCCAAAGGGGTTATAGAGGATATTTCATTTAGCAAACAGGTGGCTGAAGCAAAGGGGGTAGGTAAGGCTTTCGATGACTCTATTGGTGGGGCAATCAGAGCCTTCAAGGTTTTGGACAACTTTGGGTTCAAGGGGTTGTTTGGAAATCTTGCTAATATGCAGGCTCAGGTCAAGCGGCTTAAAGCTGAAACTATAAGTTCTGGCAAGGAACGAATGAAACAGGATTTATTTGATAAGAAACGTTCGGGGGAGAATACTGCTGTAAAAAAAGGACATGCTGACTTACTTAGCTTTAATGCAGATAAACGAGCAGCAGGATTTGCCAAACTTCAGGGTGTATATAGTGCCAAGGGGATGAGTGAGGGGGACAGATCCGCTGTGGTTCGCCAACTTTCAGGAAAAACTGGTGTAGCAGGGATGTTGGATCGTGCCCTTATGGGTAGGGCTCTAAAATCCACCGCTTCCGGTGGTGGAGGAATGCTCGGAAAAATGGGAATGGGGCTGATGTCAGAAGGGGGTGGTTCAATGTTAGGTGGAGCCATGGGAGCCATTGCTGGTCCAGCCGCCGCCCTTTAGGGTATTTTACAACTTTTTCAGCAAGGATTTGATAGAAATAAGGATATATACTCAAAACTTGGCAAAGGTGGAATTGTTCAGGGTGGGGGCAAAATGGGAGCAAATTATAACGAATGGAGTAGGGCTTTAGAACCAGGAGGTTACGGCATGGGTGGCCAGGGGAAGGGGGCAGCTCGATACTATGACCTTGATTTTGAAAAAATGTCAGATATGATGAAAACTGTAGTTGAGTCCGGGCAAGCTGTGCAAACTAAGTATGGCAAGGTCAATGACGGGATGACTTCGGATGACGCCATTGGTGCCTCTAGAGCCTCAAATATATATAGTGGTGTAGTTCGAAATGGCGCGATGTTTGGAAAAAATATTGGGTTAGACACCACTGAATCTACCCAACTAACTATGAAATTACTGCATGAATTTAGCCTTTCCATGGGTGAAGTGGAAGATATGTTTGTCCATATTGGGAAAGCTGTTCAGTCTACTGGGATTAGCGTTGTATCTTATTTAAAACTTCTTGATGATGTTACGAGTGAGTTTGATAAATTAAATAAATCTCTAAACTTTACCTGCGGACTAATGCTGCTTTTAGGTAAAAATGCTACTTATACTACAGATGATATCTCAAAAATGGTCAAGGGTCTTGAAGGGGATAAAAAGACGTACGAACAGAGTATTTTTGCTTATATCCAGATGGGTGATAAGGGGCGTCTAGGGTTTGCAGAGAGTAAGCAGGCTAAGTATAGAGCAACAGGGGCTAAGTTACTTGCTGATGGTACAATAAAAAACACCACGGCAGAAGAAATGGAGAAGGCTACGGATGAGGCATTAAGAAATAAGGTAACTCCTGGTCATCCTGAAGAAACCGCAGCAATGGAAATGTTTCTTAAGCAACGAAATCAAGGTAAACTTGCAATAAAGGATCACTCACCAATTGGTTTGGCCACTCAAGAGGCTCTGACCGGTGAAACTCCTGAAAGCAAAATAGCTAAACAACTTTCCCTACTAAAAGTAGCTATGCATGGAAATGCTAAGCTTTCAGATTTTATTCAAGCTTCTGATTCAGCTAGAAACAGAGTTCAATCCTTGTCAAAGACTGGGGAATTCTTAGAAGTTGGAAAGAATCTCAATCTTCATCCAGAAGATCTTACTACACATTTGGGGCAAGCGGGTCATCAAATTTTGGCAGGCATTACAGAGGCTGCACGAATGAATCCTGATACTGAAGAAGGAAAGGCAGCTAGAGCACAGTTTTCAAATATAAATTCAAAGGGATGGAAAGATATTAATAAAAATTTGGATACTGGTAAAGATATTACAGAAATGAAACCAGTTCAAGATACAATTAATAACTTATTTTCTCAGAGATTATCGGATGTTATTTCTGATGCCGATGTGAAAGCTGCTAAAAAAACCGCAGAAGAGAATCAAAGTTATATAACCGGACCATTGGATTACATTAAAAAGGCTTTAAAGGCATTAGTAGAACACATAGTTACCTTGCTTGAAGAATGTGTTAACTTCTTTAATCTTACTTTGTTCAAAACTGATAAACAAACCCTACAGGAACAAAAGGATAGAGCGGACAAATATGCAGCTTTCGGGCCATCCGCAGAACAAGGCCCCATAGATAAAATTAGGGATGCAGCATCCAATGCTAGAACTTCAGAAGAGAAGAAAAATTTAACAGAGGTAGCTGACACAGTTGAAGAGGCACAAACAGTGGCCAAAAGCAGATTCACTGGTACGCAAGAAGGTAATGCTCTTCAGGGGGAAATTCACAGTACTCTTGCACAGGACATTCATGCCTTGGCAATAGTACCATCTAATATGACTCTTGAAGCTTTAAGACTAAAAATGGGATATGCCAAGGCTACTCAAGCTAACTCTATTAAAAAAGATCAAAAAATATTTTCTGGGGAAACTACTACGTCCTATGATTCAAATGACACTGATGCCCCACCATTTCGAAAAGATATGTTGGACACTATACGCCAGGGTGAGACAAGAGGATTAACGGATGATCAAGCCTATAATAAAAAGAATGTTGTTACAAAGGATAGACCAGCATCACAAGCTTATGGGGCGTATCAAATGATGCCTAATGTTGCTGAAAAGCTGGGTAATCAGTATCAGGTGGGTGGGCACCCATTTGATAAAAATTTATTTTTAGGAGTTAGACACTCCCCCGCAGAATCAATTGCCTACCAAAGGCAACTTGCGAGTGCCTATTTAGATGAAATAGAGGGGCAGTCAAACTACACACATGGGCCGCATAAAACTGCTTATGAGCTTGCTTCCTATGCTGAAGGTGGGACTAAAATGGACGCAGTTTTGGCGTCCGCTAGAGATAAACATCAGGATTGGCTGACTGAAGCAGCCACAGATCCGACTCTTGCTAAACATGGAAATCTCTCAATGGTGCAAAGTGAATTGAACAAAGTGCTTCCTGGCAACACCTATCATATTACTACAACCAATAACAGCGTTGAAATAGCTGCAAACACAAATCAAGGTAACCCACTTCCTGGACATGCAGGAGAAACTGCACCCGCTCCCGCTCACGCTCGACCCTATAGCCCTTGGACAAATCAATGAGCAGCCCCATTAATCCCAACGCTGATCTAGGTCTCGTTACCCTACCCACACTATCGCAGACGCAGCCCGTGCAATCTTCTGTTACTTCTGCTCAGGCCACCACGGCAGTGGGTCAGGCTTTGACTAGTTTAGTTGATTATACCAATTTGCAAAATGCTCCTTGGTGGAAGATTGGTTTTACCGGAAACCCCACTCTGAAACGTCTAAAGTCTCCTGTTACTTTTCAAGTTTGTCTTGATGAGAAACAGCCCACAGTCATGCTTCCAGGCGCTCAGGTTGGTCAGCCCTTAACCGTAAGACTCAATTGCAGTCTTACTCAGGTCTCGCATCAGATGAAACACATTATCAATAAAGCCAATACCAGATCTGGCCTACATCTGACCTTTTGGGGCA
>PLSG01000052.1:0-1871 GCA_003164155.1 Parachlamydiaceae bacterium
GACGAGCGCGAGCAGACGCTCAACCAGCTTTTAGTGGAAATGGATGGATTCGACACCAACGAGGGTGTGATCATCATGGCGGCCACAAACCGGCCGGATGTCTTGGACAAAGCGCTGCTGCGTCCCGGTCGCTTCGACCGGCGCGTGGTCATAGGCCTGCCAGACATCAAGGGGCGCTTTGAAATCCTCAAGGTGCACGCTCGCGCAGTTAAACTCGACCCGTCGGTCGATCTTATGGCCATCGCCCGCAGCACACCCGGTTGCTCGGGTGCCGACTTGCGCAACATCCTCAACGAAGCGGCCTTGTCGGCGGCGAGACGCGGGAGGACGGCTATCACCGCTGTGGAAACCGTGGAAGCTAGAGACAAAGTGCTCTATGGCAAAGAGCGTCGCAGCCTTGAGCTCGATGAAAACGAAAAGAAGACCACAGCTTATCACGAAGCTGGCCACACGATTGTCAGCCTCGTGGTGAAACATTCCGACCCGGTCGACAAGGTGACGATTATTCCGCGGGGTTTTTCTTTGGGTTCGACTATGTTCCTACCCAAGAAAAACCGCGTCAGCTATTGGAAAAATGAGATCATCGATCAACTGGCCGTGCTCATGGGCGGCCGCGTAGCCGAAGAGGTCTTTGTAGGCGATGTTTCCAGCGGTGCCCAGCAAGACTTTGAGCGGGCCACACAACTGGCGCGCAGCATGGTGTGCGACTGGGGAATGAGCGACAAGCTAGGGCCTGTGGTTTATGGCGAGCATGAAACCAGCGGTCAGTATTTCAGCGGTTTTCACGAGAAAAAATATTCGGAAGAGACAGCTAAATCTATCGATGATGAAGTGCGTATGATTTTGGATTCGGCTTATAAAGTAGCGACTGAAATCCTCAAAAATAAACGGCCGCAAATGGAACTCATGACCGAAATGCTAATGCTCTTCGAAACCTTAGACGTAGAGGATGTTAGGAAAATCATGAGCAACGAATGGACCATCGACGACAAAAAAGGGCGTTTGAAATTAGCTGACGAGCTGCATAAAAAGCCTTCAGCCATTCCTCCCCCTCCGCCCATCTTCGATGATCCGCTCACACCTAAGAGCCTGAAGCCTAAAACCATAGGTTAACAGTTTTTCAAGGTGATCAGAGGGAAAATGAAGACTGCACATCTTCAAAATTCCTTTGATCACCTATTTTTTTGCAAAAAGATTGCAATTGTTGTTGTGATAAATCACACCTTTCGCTATATTAAGTACACAAATCCAACGCACCAATGCACCGGTAGCTCAATTGGATAGAGTATCCGGCTACGAACCGGAAGGTTAGAGGTTCAAGTCCTCTCCGGTGCACTTTTTTTTAAGCCTTCTTCGAGGGGTATCTCTATGATAGTAGTACCTTTTCCCTCTGGTCCCCTTCAAACTAACGCTTACATTGTAGCCTGTTCTTTGACACGTCAATGTGCCATCGTCGATCCAGCTCCCCAGAGCGCTAGTACCTTAATCCACTACATCTCACAACATCAGCTTCACCCTACCAAAATCCTATTGACGCATACCCATTGGGATCACATCGCCGATGTAGCTAAGATGATAGACGAATATGCCATTCCAGTTTCCGTACACGCCGACGACGCCCCTAACTTGGAAAAACCAGGCTCCGATGGATTGCCTAACTTTTTTCCACTCAAAGGCATCAAACCCGATGTCCTTCTGCACGGCGGGGAAATAATCGATGTGGGACAGCTGCATTTTGAGGTGATCAACACGCCTGGCCACACGCCTGGTGGAGTATGCTTCTACGAGAAGCAGCAAGGCGTATTGCTTTCTGGCGACACTCTCTTTAAGGGCACCATTGGCAATATATCCTTTTCGACAGGCGAAGCCGA
>PLSG01000052.1:1940-3229 GCA_003164155.1 Parachlamydiaceae bacterium
GTCGCGGGTTCGAGCCCCGTCGATCGCCCATCTTTTCTTCTTCACCTATAGAACAAAAATCTACTCTCCAGTACTTTAGATCTTAGAACCTTTCTCTTACAGATCGAATTGTAAAAATTTTAATGCAAAGAAACTCCCTAAGGCGCAAAGATCACAAAGAAGGTGCAGGAAAAAATTGAAGGTATTTCTCAGTTTTGTTCGACCAAATTCTCTTCTTTATTTTTTCTAGTGGTTGCTTATTATGTAAGTGGGTGAAGGTTTTGCGAGTACAGATGAATAAAGCTTTTTTCCTGCTCCTTCTTTGCGATCTTTGCGCCTTTGTGTGTTTCTTTGCGTTAAAAATTTTTCAATTCGATTCGGGAGAGCATAAACTCTACATTTTCCCTATCCCCTTTCTATCCTAAAAACTATACACACGGTATCAAGTATGGATATCAAGACACTGCTCTTTTTCCTGGCGATGTATATTTATGGCTTCTCCCTTATGATATGGGCTCTTTTTTTCGATAAGCGACCCACCAAGACCAGCCTCATGGTCTCGAAATGGGGATTAATAGCACTCATCCTGACGGTGTTTTATTGCATCTATGCCTTATGGACTGTGGGCTTGCACTTATAAATTCTGGCATTGTATGCTGAAATCTGTAGCCTTTCTACAAACTATCTCTTATCCTGTTCTTCTCATGCTCTTAGCCAATTGGGAAAGTTAGCTTTTATAATACATTTTGTCAGATCCCCTTGGCTCCTCCAGGCAGATCTGACCAGTTACGGGTAATGTCAATGTCTAAAAAGACCTCTGCAAAAACATCCAAGGGAAAGGGAAAGGCCTCCAAAACGACCCCTGCTCAGCAGTTGGAGAGCAAACATCCTCTTTTAGAGCCTTTAAAGGGCATCTTCTGTCTGGTGCTGTCCCTTCTGATTATCCTGAGCCTGCTGAGTTTCTCAAGGGGGCATGAAGATCAAAACTGGCTGGGCATTATCGGGCTCATTGTAGGGGGATTTTTACATGAGCTGTTTGGGATTACCTGCTACTTTGCCGCCCTGTTTGTGGCATGGGCAGGCTGGCGCAAGCTCTTCCCTAAAACTCTCAGCCATATACAGCTCAAGTCTTTTTGCTTTTGCTTATTCATCTTATCGTCTGGGATGCTGCTCAATGTCATCGAGGAGCAATTTCCAAGCGTTGCTAAAACGCTCGGCTCTGTCTTTTCCCGGCACCTCCCCCACCGCAGCATGCCCTATCACCTGGGAGGCACGCCGCTTTATTTTCTCTACCACGATCTGCCCATCTT
>PLSG01000508.1 GCA_003164155.1 Parachlamydiaceae bacterium
ATGTAGCACAGGGCAAGCGAAGCGCCGCCCTGGGAAGATTAATATAAATAGGTCATCTGGTATAAGCCTTAGTCATAACTCATTGGCATTTACTGGTAAATTGCTTAATGCTGCAGCGGATTTTCTTTCGTTGACACCGCCCATCTTCTTCGTTTATTATCTGCCTTTTTCGTGAGGGACTCCCCCTTGCATATGCGTACCAACGGTTACGGTATGACAAGAGCCAGACGTAACCCCATCAATTCAAACCAAGAGAGTTATATGGTAATAACTGAATGTGCAGTACCTTTGATGACGAGATCTTGGATGGCAAGACCTTTGATGATGAGAACTTGGAGGTTTAGGCCTCTGATGGCGAGATCTAGGGCAGTCCCCCTGCCTGGTATGTGGACGCGGGGGGTACCCCTTTCATCTTTTGCAGGACACTCCTTTCGCGGCATGACTACAGGGTCAACAAATAAAAGATTAGCAGGCGTTATCAGTCGAGTGGAAGAAGCCTCCAACCATCTTCAACATACCAAACTGGGGATCAGGCAATTAGAAGAGAGGCAAAAACAACTCGAAGATGAGCTCGCACAGCTAGCTAAAGAGAAAAAAGAAATTGAAGCCCTCGGGGGGGGAGCTGGCGGTTTCTGGCCTCTCACAGATTCGTACAGATAATTCCTATGCACCTCGAAATCAGAGCCTTGGAAAAAGAACTAGATGGACTCGGCGATCAAATCAAAGCGTGTCGTCAGAAGAATGAGGATCTGAAAAAGAAGCTCTCGCGCATGCAATCGCAGCGTCCTCAAGGCGCTTTGGATTACAATTATATCCATTTCAACGATAGCTTAGTCTATAAAGAAATGGAGCGGCGAGGCATAGCCTTGAGATATATTCCTCAGACGCAAATTGTCGAGGCAAAATACCAGGCGCATATTGAGCTGTTAGTCAATGCCACTTCGCGGTTTATTTCACATGTTGACGCGATCATTTTAGAGAATAAATTTAACATCAAACAAATGCTTAAAGAGGGTGGTTACCCCGTCGCTGAAGGTAAAGTTTTCGAGGGAAATGAGATGCATACAGCCCTTTGCTATGCGCGTGAGCAACTGGGTTTTCCTGTAGTCATTAAGCCCGTAAACGGATCTGGCGGCCATTTTGTATATGCCAATATTCTGTCGGACTTGGATTTTAGCCGCGCCTATTCAGCCTTAGGCAGGGTAAGCATTTCTTCCACGATCTTGGTGGAGAAATTTCAAGTCGGCGTGCATGACTACCGTTTTCTTTTCATTGGAGGCAGGCTGGTTTCCGTAGTGAAAAGAACCCCTCCGATTGTTGTGGGAGACGGGCTGGCAACTATACGGCAGTTGATTGAAACCGAAAATTTCCGCCGGATGAATCCGCGGGATACTTGCCTATGTCCTATCCAAATCGATGATTTAGAGAGTGAACGCTGTCTGAGAAGCCAAGATGTGGCCTATAATACGGTATTGAGAGAAGGCGAAAAAATTCAATGCCGGTTTAATGCCAATGTNNCTTCCTATGCCGAGGTGGCCGCAGGCATTCTGCAAATGTTTCCCAGGATTTCCGTCTTTACAGTTGATTTTCTTATTCAGGATCCATCTGCAGATGCGCATGCCCATCCTGGCACTTTCTGGATCTGCGAATGCGGCTGCATCAATCCAGGGCTCTCCTTACATACAAATCCTAGCAAGGGCGAAGGGGATGATGTCATAACGCCTCTTGTGGATCTTATATTTCCTGAAACGGCTTAAGATGAGCTAAGATGGCTATGTTTGGAGTGACGACTAGCACACCTATCCCCGATGAATTCATTACCAGCCATGCCGCTTGGGAAGGCTATATTGCGCATATCTGGCAGCAGCTTCTTGGGCATTATGGCGTTGAGCGGAAGGATACGCTCATTGAAATCGCCCCCGGTTGCTCTTCAAAAGTTGGCCTGGCCCTTCAAAAAATCGCTTTTGAGGGCACTTTGTACCTGGTAGATCCATTGGGCAGTGCCTTGGAAGCCGTCACCGAAAAATATGCGAAATATCTGCCTAAGGCTGTAATTTATCCCATCCAAACAACCTTGCATAAGGCCTTGCCGTTATTGCCAAAAAAACCAGATTTTCTGCTGGCCAATCATCCCTTGGATGACATGTTGCTGGCCGCCATAACGGAAAGTGTTACTCCCGAGTTATTCGTCTGCACTTCAAAAGCATATACGCAAAGCCGGCTAGCTTTGGAAAAGGAACCCACAAAATTTATATCCTTTGTTATAAGTTGCTGGCAGCGCGCTGTGGAGGAACTTTTGCCTGGAATGACGATAGTCTGCCAATATCCGAGCCTTATCCTCAAACAACACAACCTGCACTCCCTCAACATATATGCCGCATTGATTATGGAGGGCTTGAAAAAGCACTGCCCATCGACATTAGAGCGGCCTGAGGTTTTGCAAAGACTACTGAATGCCCACGAAAATTTCGGTGACGAGCATATAGGCACAGAAGTGTTGAACGCAAAAAACTGGATGGTTTTAAAGCGCTGAAGGCTGGTTCATTTTTAGTTGAACGTTGTCTCTTAAGTTTCCAGAAACGCCTAAGCAATACTCACAGGAATTCAAGGGGACGCTGCTATTGAGATAGGCCAGTGCCTTTGTTTTAAAGGTAGGATCCTTCAGCAAGATGCCGTCCTCGCCGGAATACGTTGAGCAGCCAACCTCGGCTGACTTGCCTTTTAATTTTAAGAATGCATCCATATATGAAGAGCGGGTACATTTATAAAAACGCCCATTGCGAATGATTAAACAACGGTGACGCATCCAGCAATCATCATAGATATTTTGCACACGGCTTTTTTCTTCAATAGCCTCGTCGACAAAAATTTCGTTGAATTGTTCCACATATTTGATGTTCAATGCTACTTCGTATTGCTTGGCTTTTTCTTTGATGGATTCAATCAACTTGGATCTGACCGGTGCACTGACATAATTAGAAATGGTCAGCTGGTCTATATTTTGCCAGAAGGTGTCGCTCATCTTATGTAGCAGCAGTCCATTTGAAATTACCCTGATGACGCTGCATACGCCTGATTGCTTTACCAGTTGAAGGAGCTCATCCAGCTGTGGATGGAGCGTTGGTTCACCCCCAGCGATTTTAAAGACGTCTGGGCGGAAATTCAATTTTACAAAATCGCAGATCTCTTGCACTTCTTCCAAACTCATAAATTTTTTGGCGTTGAATGGCGAAATATTGCAGCAATCGCGGCACTTAAGGTTGCAATGCTCGGCCACATGTATCTCAAAAGACTCCGTTCCAATCCGCTGGTCATTTTCCAAGACATATTTTGCATGAGAGCCCTGCTCAGACTCTCCTTTTTTTACGAACATAGCCTCGAGTTCAACCAAAAGTTCTTCGCGGCATATGTCTGCATGCCGGAAAGCGATTTTACAAGTGGGAGATAAAAATTTGGGTATGAAGCGTTCCAGGAAAGGGCGGTCGTGAGAGTGCTTGTAATAAACCTTAAGCAACATGATGTCTTCTAAAGCAAAGCCGTAATGGATGGCGTATTTTTTAAGGTTGAACTGGCTGCCCAGAATGCGCAAATTATGAATGCTTTGAGATAGTTGTTCATAAATATCTTGGGCATGCAAAGAGCTTTCTCCTACTATGCTAGCCGTTCCTGATGACAGCAGTAAGCGTTGTCCGTGGTTGTCGTAGATAACCCCTCGGCTAAAAAAAGGGGGTATGGAGCCATGATTTTTCGAATAGCGATAGGCCGGAGTTTGATCTTTATTCTCAATCATCACAATAGGAGAAGTGACAGCCAAGAATTCAATTTTCAGCGCATTTTCATATATACCCACAGCGCTGGCAGCTGGCACGGGCATTTTTTCAAATGCTTCGCCATAATGAGTTGTAAAGGCGTTGTATCTGCCTGCATTAAACAGCTGATAGAAAGTCGTCCCGTCTTGTAAGATTGCCGTAATGGCCGGCACATAATTCCAAAATCGAATTAATTTCAATGCTGGGTAGGCTTCCATGGCTTGGAAAATGTGCAGGTAGGCGTCTTTGGTTATCTGTTCAATATTTTGCTCTGTTACAGGGGTTTCCACAGCTATGCTCCCAAACAACCCATTAGGAGTTATTTTCAGACTGACCGCACCTAGCTTAACTGTAGGATTTTCTGCAATGTGATTTTCGCCGAACCAGGCATCCACAAAGGCACCATGGGAAAAGGTAGCTTTAAGGAGAGGATAGTTGTCTTTCAACATCTTTTGGTAGTTTTTTTCATCCGTTATAAAAAGCATAGCTTATTTTTCCAATAGGTTTCATGGTAGGCATGGTTGTGCAGCGAGGCGCCCAAAACCTTGCTTATATCGTGCTCTTCAGGGCCAAATAATACAGGCCACTCGGTGGAATAACAACGGATAGCTGCGCATTTTTTTAAGAAATCGCGCTCTCCTACAGAGGCGTGAGTTTGTACAAAAAAAGAGGTTTTGTACTCATCAAACGTCCAAGCGAGTGCCTGATACATAGCTGGAGGTAAATCACTCCATTCCCTGTCATAGTGAAGAGTCGAATCTTGGATGTCTTCAGCTGAAGACAGGTAATTATGCACAAAAGCAAAAGGGGCGTCAACTAAAG
>PLSG01000015.1 GCA_003164155.1 Parachlamydiaceae bacterium
TTTTAACGATTTTCTTAGGTTGATGCCTATGCCCCGGAGGGGTGGCATCTGTAAGTCCAGGGTAAACGTAGCCGCGGAAGCGTACACCCTGGGCTAGGGTGTTAATTCTGATGGCATTTTGGCTTTGAAAAATCCACGCGATTCGATCATCGAAAGCGCCCCAGTATTATAATACAGGGAAGCTTTCGATAATCGAATCCCATGTGATTTTTCTTTGCCAAAATACTATCAGAATTAACACCCTAACCCTGGGCTTACAGATGCCACCCCTCCGGGGTTTAGGAAGCGCAAGTCTGAAAAAGGGAGAACTTCCGTTACAGGGACGGCCTATCAAATCTTTTTTGTTAATAGGCCCTGGTTAAGTGTGCAGGTTATGTTCACCTTTTCGGTCATTTTGCCCTCCTCTGTGCTCTCTGTGATCTCTGTGGTAGATTTTTTTTACTACAGAGAACACAGAGGAGGTATTTGATGACCGAAAGTTTTCCCTATTAAGACAGCCACAGATAGATTAGCAGTACGCTCAAGATGGCTAAAAATGTGTAGGCGGCATAGGCGTTAAACCTGCCATGATGCATGGCGGCCAACAAACGGGCAATCCACCATAGCGCTGAGCTGATGGGCAGCCAAACCCATTTGTCTAAGAGATGCACATGTTCTTTTTCGCGTATGATGGCCGTGCGAAAATGCTCCATTACCGCTTCCTTGGTGTCTTCAACCGTGGTTGGCCGAAATATGGCCTCAAAAATCACTCGCACGGAATTGGAAAAACCTGTGGCCGTATAGGTCATCTCGGGGAGCAAGCGCGGCAAACCGCCTGCCCACGGTTCACCCCTGCGCAATTGCCGCTGACGGGTTAGCCACAAGCGCACAATCGCGTACGTCACGGCCAGCAATACGCTCAACATGATCAGCATGTAAGAGGTAGACATGGCAAATACCACCGGATTCGCGGTTTCTCCGCGGTGCAGCACAACTAGCCCGCGCCCTGGCAAGATATCTTGGCCTATCTGTGCGCCCAGATCATGGAATTCAGAGACAAAGGCTGCCGGTAGATTCGCCTGTGAAGGAGTAGCCGCGAAGAAGGCCGGCACAAGCCCTTCACTGGCACTAGCTCCTATCAAAGGGGTGATGGCAGAACTCAATACGGGAATGATGTAGGTGGGCAGGACGCCAAAAGCCAGGCAAAGCACAGCCAGGAATATTTGAGCGCGCCGCGCGCCGGCAGGTGCTTGGGCGATAGCTTTCGGGGTGCCTCGGTGCAGGCCTAAAAAAGTCATGGCGAACACTTTTACAAAGCACGTCACGGCCAACGCCGCCGTGAGGGCAAGTCCTGCCCCGCACAAGGCAAAGACAATTTTTATAGGAGTCGAAGCTAGTTCAGCCGAGCGCAGCATGATCTGCAAGGTCAGCCATTCACTGACGAATCCATTGAAGGGGGGGAGAGCCGCAATCGAGAGCGTGCCGATAAGAAAGCAGGCGGAGGTCAGCGGCAGCCATTTGATGAGTCCTCCCAAGCGATCCATATCGCGGGTGCCCGCCTGCCATTCGACTATGCCCACACCAAAATACAACAGCGTTTTGTAAAGTGCATGGTTGATTAAATGATATAAGCTGGTGACGAAGGCCATAGCCGCCAGCATGGGATGATGCGCGGCCGCAAAAACCATGCCTGCGCCCATGGCGGCGATTACAATGCCACCGTTTTCTATCGAACTGTGCGCGAGCATTTTCTTCAGGTCATTTTCTGTGGTGGCATAGAGGATGCCAAGTAGCGCTGAAAGAGTGCCTANNACTGTTTCCACTTGCACAGCTGGCATGACATCTATATTCACTTTCAAGATGCCGTAGATGCCCAGATTTAGCGTAGCGCCAGCTAGTATGGGTACAAAGAAGCGCGGTGCCAGCGCATAGGCATTGGGCAGCCAAAAATTCAACGGAACGAGCCCTGCTTTGACTCCAAAGCCAAAAAAGGATAGCAAAAAGATAGACCAATGCATGCCTGTGCTCAAGGTCATGGCGCTGGATTTAATGGCCGCAAACTGCATAGAGTGGGCATTGACTGCCAACAGGAGAAAGCTAAAAGCTACGGCCAGTGTGCCAAGTTCTCCCATGGCGAGCATGCGATAGCTAGCTTCGGTTTGGCCGGTTTCACGCGACTGATCCTGAGCAATCAAGAGATAGGAAATGATAGACATAATTTCCCAGGCGAGCAGGAAAAGCAGCACTTCGCCGGCTATCAAGATGAGGGCGATAGAGGCATACAGCCCAAGCAAAAGCACGACTATCAGGCGCGCTTGCGGGGGGCTTGACTTGTCTTCGATTTGCCCTCCGGCATAGATCGAAGCCGGAAAGAGCACCAGGCCAGTGATGCCTAAGAATACCCCGGATAAGGCGTCTAGAGATATACTTAGGGTAGTCAATCCAGGCAAAGACCAAAGGGGCAGGGCGAAGGTTTGTCCCGTAGTCAGCACATCTGCTGCGGCCAAAACAAGGCAGATGGCCGCAAGTGAGCCTGCCCAGGTGATTATGGTGGATAGCCAGGCCCGCTTGGCGACCAGCGACAGCAGCATGCCGATGCCGCAGAGAATAAAGAAGATCAGCAGAAGGGTTTGGGCGTGCATCATTTTAATCGACTTTTTTAGGTTAAATCTGATTTTATTTCAGCTGGGGGCTTGCGTCCCACTGCTACAAGCAAGCCATGTAGAATGGCCAAGGGGGGAGGGGGGTGGCCGGGTACTTCCACATCTACGGGCAGGATGTCGGACAGTCTTTTGGTGCATAAAAAGCTTTCGGCGAAAATTCCTCCGGAAAGGGCGCAGGCCCCCACCGCCATCACCCGCTTGGGCGTGGGCATGGCCTCGTAAACTTTGCGCAGTGCCACACTCATATGGGTGGTGACAGGTCCGACGACTAGCATAATGTCGGCATGGCGCGGCGTGGGAGTGATGAAAAATCCCAAACGATGCATATTGTAATAAGGATTATTGAGTTGTTTAACCTCATTGAGGCATGCGCCGCAGTCTCCAGCATCCACCACGATGATATGCACAGAGCGTTGAAATGCACCGTCCAGCGCTCCTTGTGCATGGCGGCTGGCGCCCCATTCACAACTTTTCTGCCAGTCCAACGGATGTGCCACGCNNTTTACCCTCGCTTTGGGCTAAGGCTTGCACGGGGCAGCGCTTTATGAGATCAGCCGCTGCCGAGGGAGAAAATTCGCCTCCCATAGGTCTCCCCGGTGTGACACCTGGGGCATTTTCTTGGCCATCCGGATAGGGAGTGGTTTTGATCCCCGTTTTAAGCCCTTTGACAATCCATTGACTCATAGTTTTTTCCATCCATGCAAATTATCGGTCATTCTCTGCTACAGAAAGCGCAAAGCTAGAGAGAATGATCGGGAAGTCTTGAAATGCAAATTTTTCCACGGCCAGATGAAAGCCATGCCAATTGGCAAAGGAAGGGGGGATGCAGCGGTAGCGCAGCACGCGTCCGTCGCCTGACAGGCGTACCCAGTGAAATGCGGCACCCCGCGGAGCTTCTACCCATCCTAGAGCGGCTCCTTCGCGATTTTGGGAGGGAGTGCATATGCGTCCCTGCGGCAAAGCTTCTAGAGCTTGTTCCATGAGGCACACGGCCTGCTTGGCTTCTGCAAACAGTACGCGCAGACGCGCATAGCCATCGCCTTCTTGTTCACAGGGCACCTCAAAATTAAAATTTTGGTACTCCGCGTAAGGCTGCATCTGGCGCATATCGCGCGCAAGCCCAGAGCCGCGTGCCACCGGCCCCAGCAGGCCATACTCGAGGGCCGCTAGCCCCTCGATAACACCCACCTCTTCCAAGCGGTCGAGAAAGCTGCTCGATGCGCGCAGCTGCTGTTCGAGGGCATGCAGCTTTTCGATCACTTGCTGGGATTGGACCAAGGCCCTCTGGCAAGCAGTATCTGGCAGATCGCAAAGCAGTCCGCCTGGCATTAACAAGCCAAACAGATAGCGATGTCCGGTAAGCTCTCCACAAATGCGCAATAGGTCTTCTTCTAAAATGGCAGCTTGGCTATTTGCCACGCCTAAGGCTGTGGATTCGCATATGCCTTCAATGGCACCCACATGGTGTCGCAAGCGCTCAAGTTCGGCTAAAAAGACGCGCAATAGCTGGGCGCGCTGGGAGATCTGTGTGCCGTTGATGGATTCAACGGCTTGACAAAAAGCCCATCCGTGTGCGAAAGCCGTGGTGGCCGCAAACCTTTCAGCTAAAAGCAGCACGTTATCCGCGCTTTGGCCTTCGGCCATTTTTTCAATAGCGCGCCATTTGTAAAACAGACGGGGTTCGGCGCGAATGACATCTTCGCCCACCGTTTCCAATAAAAAATGCGCCGATTCGGCTACACCGGAGTACTTGGGGCCAATGGGCAGGACAAAAGATCCAGGTTCTTGCACAATTTGCGAAGGGCGCAAGTCTCGATTGAGGGCTAGTTGCTGCGCGGCGTTCTGCAGATTGAAGGCGCGGCGCATCGGTGCGACAGCTTCTTGCCACACATCGTCGTGCAGCACGAAGTTGCCCAGTTGTGGGTGTCCTTCGAAGATGAGGCCAAACAAGTCTTCGGCTTCCCTTTCATGCCAGTCGGCAGCGTGCACAAACTCCACAATGCTGGGAACGCTGGGCAAATCCAAGGGAGTGCTGAAAATTACGTGAATCCAGCCCTCTGCGCGCTCTCCATAAAAGCAGTAGCGCAAAAGCCATTCCCTATCGCCCTCTTCCACTACCAGGCCGGCAAAACTGAAATCCCATTTCAAACAGAGCTTGCCGCAGATTTCTGCAAGCGTGGACCTGGTGCATTGGATTTCATAGGCCGAACTGACTGGATTGTGGGTGCACAGCACCTCGTTTATCCAAAGCTGCTCTATTTGTTGAATCAAAGCACTTTTATGCATAGGTGATTTACTTTTACTTTTCATGGGTTGTGGTGTAGCTTGTCACATTCTCCACGGTTTC
>PLSG01000314.1 GCA_003164155.1 Parachlamydiaceae bacterium
TGCGCCAGGATGTCTAAGAAAATACGCTCGACGCACTGCTCTCCAAACCCCGCATGCTCGCGATAGGAAACGATGTATTTCAGAAGTCCCGCATGATCGATTTGAGGCCCCACATAATGCACGGAAAGCTCACCCCAGTCGGGCTGTCCGGTGACCAGGCAGTTGGATTTCAGTAAGTTCGAATAGAGGGTTTCCTCAACTGCCTGGTCGGCGGCCCTAAGGAAGCCTGGCTCGACGCGGTAGACTTCTGTTTCAATGTCTAGGGCATCGAGGCATGTGCCGCAAAACTGCGTAATAGACTGCTGTCCAAACTGGCTAGAGCTTATCAAGCGCACCGCGACAGGGTAAAGAGCCGCCGTGCTGAGATCGCGCTCCAAAAGATCTTTGATGGCATCGAGAGAGGCAAAACGGGAGTTGTTGAAGGAATTCAGATACAGCTTTAATGATTTCGATTCCACGAGATTTGGAGATTCGCAGGGAAAATAGAACTCGGCCAAGGCTATCTCCGGTTTGCCTTTGAGGTTTAGCCAAGAGAATTCATAGCCCGTCCAGATGTCTACGCCGCTGAAGGGCAAAGGTGTGGGCATGCCTACACCATCGCGCGCCATTTTACGCGGAATGGGATATAGCTGGGAGGGATCATACTCGGAAACATATGGCGTCGCTTTGCCCAAAGGGGATAAGCTAGGTGACAAATGGGTTGAGCGGTCAGGCGAAGACTGCGGCATAAAAAAGTCCTGTTTATGCGGTTAAACTTGAGAAGCACAATAACACGATTTTAGATTTAAGTCATTGTGAAAGCGTGCGTTCGAATGTCGAAGGCGGATTTTAAAGAACAATTGCATAAAAATAGCTTGTCGTGCTACTCTTCTCCTCACTTTGCAAATGCTTTTTAGTTTTCTTGGGGAAAAGAAAATTGAAAAGCGGCATGAGGGGTCAACAAATCAAGACCATAAGACCAAATTGACTACCTCTGAATACTGCAGTGACACAAGCGGTTGTATATACTAAAAATGGAGAGTGTTGTGAAAAGTTTGAAGCTGACTTTTTTCCTATTATTAGCACTGGGGAGTGCTTTCTCATCGCATGTTTTTGCTATCAAGAACTCCTGCGATGCCAACGATGATTACCGCGATTTTGAAATCGTCGAAAATTTCATCGATTCCAAACGCAAAAAAGACTACCGTCAAAAGGGCGCCCTTTTGGAGTTTACCGGCGACGCCCGCGCGGTATATGTAAACCGGCATGAACGCCAAGATGGAATCGCATTGCGTGGACGGAACAGCCGCCCGGTGAATGCCTTCTTTGCCGAGTTCAATGTCAAGATGAACTACCGGGCCGAAGGCTCATGGGCCCACGTCCATCTGCAACTGGAAGAAGATGCCGGCACCGAAATAGATCTATTTGGCAGAGATAACTGCAAAACTAACCCAGGTGGTTCTTTCGGCAGCGGATTTTGCGACGAAAGATGCTTAAAACGCGCCTACTTTGGCTTTAACATTTACAAAAAATGCGACTGGAAATTTGATATCGAATTCGGCCGCCGTCCGCTCTATTATATTTTTGACTCGCGCATTCAATTTCACGCCCGGGCCGATGGTTTGGTTTTCAAAGGTGCTAGAAAAATCCAGAAGCATTCCGAAGTGTATCTGAAAGTATCCCCTTTTGTGGTCGATGACCGCGTGAACTACTTTGCTTACTGCGCAGAAGCGGGCTATCTCAACATTTTAGAGTACCGCTTCGATCTTATTTATTCCTACATCGATTGGTCGCAAAAAGGCCGGAATGCTTGCGAGATTCGCAATCCCCGCGGCTGGCAGTTCAGGAATTCACAGCTAGGCCTGGCTTACAACTTTGATGACAGCGTATTCAAAACTGAGGCTAGGTTATATAGCGCGGTACTTTACAACCATGCGGCCCAATCTCGCATTGAAACCCACCACAAGAAAAAACCTTATGGATGGTATGCTGGATTCATCATCGGTGAAGGGGAGACAAAAGGTCAGTGGTGCCTTGATTGCAACTATCAGTGGGTACAAGCACAAGCGATTTCAGACTGCGATGTCCACGGTATCGATCGCGGCAATGCTCTGAGAGAGTCGTTTACTACACCTGGCGTCAATCGCGGCAAATCCAACTACAAAGGCGCTATCTTTGATGTAGTTTACGTAGTGACGGACGATTTGTATCTCGATGCTTCTTACCAATTCTCTAGAGCAGAAGACAAAGCTATCGGTGGCCCTCACCATTACGACAGATTCGAATTCAACGTCATCCAAGAATTCTAGCCTATAATCTTCGATTCTTTCCATCTTTCCTGTCCTAATCCTTCCCATCCTGAAAATTTTTAAGATGGGAAAGGACAGGAGAGATGGCTACTTACTGACTGAAAGTTTTCCCTTATGATGAACAGGCCGAAAACCGCACATCTTCTTCCAAAATAATCTGATCCATTTTCCAAAAAATAATCCAAGCCTCATAGTCTTTTTACTTGCCAGTCTTAGCCTCCATCTTGGCCCCTTTTTTGGGCGCAATCTTACCAAAAGAGACCACCGCAGGTACGCGGTATTTTAGGCAAAGGTGAGGCAAAAATGGAATGGCTAAATCTTTCTTGCCTTTGTCTATATACACCGGGATGATGGGATAGGGTGTTTCCTCTAAGATAGCCTTAAAGGCCTCAACATAACCCTCTTTGGCAATTTCCTTTTCCATATTGCTTTCTGTGATAAATAAACACACTGAAATGCCTTTATTCAAGGTATTTTTGATCTCCTGAAGATTGTGAGCAGCATCGCCCTTTTTCTCTGAAGTTGGCTTTTTAACCTTCTTAAGCGACTGGTAAAGGGGTTGATCTAAAGGAGTCGATTCGATATGCAAAAGGCCATAAAGGCGCTTCATCCACTTCGAATGCGCTTGCTCTTTCTCGATAAAAAAACGCATTTGCTTTTTTTGGGCGCCCAAAAGCAGCAGCGTGTCATTCCAAGCGGTATGCGTGCATATATAAAGGGCTGCCGATTGGGGAATGTGGTTTTCACCATAAAGAGATGTGCAAAAATGCAAGCGCGCCATAACTTTTGCTATGAGATGGGTGATATGGGCAAAGAAAAGATAAGCATAGATAGCCGTGATGAGCAGCGTTAAGATCCCTATGACGGCAAAGCCGCTGGAGGCTTCCAAGTGCAAGACGCTGCTGAAAAAATAGATAGAAAAAGAAGCGCACAGCACCCCTACAAAGGAAAGAAAACTAGATGCCGCCAAGCATTGTCCCCGATCTTGGACGGGGCTAGCCATTTGAATGTAGGCGTCGAGGGGCACTTCATAAAATCCAGCAAAAAATCCCAGCAATATGACCAGCGGTACGACAGTCAAGAGAGAGAAATCGAAAACACTCAATAGCGCGCTGCAGATGGCAATCCCTAAAGCGGCAAACGGCACCATTCCCAACTCTATGCCGCCTCCAGAGGCTTTACCAGCCAAGAGCGATCCCAAACCTATCCCCAGAGCCGTTAGCAGAAATAGATACCCACCTTCAATATCGCTTAAACCCAATGATTCGATAGAAAAAGGGATAATATTCATCTGCACGTACGCCCCAATAAACAGAAAAAAAGCTGCTCCAAAAATAGCTGGCAAAAGGGAAGGGATCTGCTTAGCTAGCTTCAAAGCTCGATAAGTGGTGGTTAAAATGCGCGCGCTGACTTTTTTGGAAGAACCGGATGGCGGGGTATGCACAATGCACAAACTAGCCAGTATGCCTATCACCGAAAAGACTGCGCAGCAAGAAGCTGCCATGACGTAGTTGCGATGGGTTATCTGGGTGATAAACGAAGCAAAAAATGTCCCGACGATTATGGCTAGATAAGTAAAGGAAGTGAGTAGTCCATTGGCTTTTGAAATGAAGTCGGGTTTTATGAGTTCGGGCACAATGCCGTATTTGGAGGGACTAAATAGTGTGCTGTGACAAGCCAAAAGAAATAAGGTGGCATAGGATAAACCCTTGCTTTCCAAGGCGAACCCGACCACTCCCAAGATCATCACTCCCAGCTCAAAGAACTTGGCTATGACAATAATGTTTCTTTTGCTGTAGCGGTCGGCCAAAGTGCCGGCAATGGGAGAAAATAACAAAAAGGGCAAGACAATTAGGGCGCCTACACTGCCTAAAATGGTATGGCTATTTTCTGCGCCTTCCAAGCCTATCAGGAAGAAAACGATCAGCATCTTATAAACGTTGTCGTTGAGGGCCCCCAGGAATTGCGCAATGTTCAGGTAAGTAAAAGAAGAAAAGCTGCGAATGTATGCTAGCGTCATGCTTTATCTCTCCAAAGGTTGTGCGGAAATTTAACACGGCGACGATTGTTATCTCATAGTACAAACATTGCTATTCTTGTACACGCAGTATTTTTTGGCAAGTTATAGTCTTCCCTGGAAGTCGCCGCAATCGACTTTAATCATCTCAAATGCATCTTTTGAACTTTATTTCTCGGGAATAGCAGGAAGTATGCCCTTCGAAATAAAGTGCAAAATCTGCTATTTGATCTGATCAAATTCGATTACGGCGACTTCCAGGGAAGACTATA
>PLSG01000260.1 GCA_003164155.1 Parachlamydiaceae bacterium
AGCCTGTTATTTCAAAGTAAACTGAGTATTTGTATTCATCAAGGTTGATTTTCCTGAAGAAGTAAATAAGTCTAGTTTATAGCGCGTCGCATTTTTTCAGTCGCCCTAGGAGGGCTCTGGACATATTGCTAGCAACCCACAGTTCCCTCCGTCCCTCGAGGACTCGGGACTGCGGTCACTGTGGGCTCCGGTCAGTCGCCGATGCGGCTCCCGAAAAACACAAGCTTCAGGCTTTTAAATGCATCTCTAATGGGCTACGTATTTTTAATTCCCTTAACATTAGCTTGTTAGGTTAGCTTGATGCGAATGCCCCAGAGGGGCAAGCTGTGGGTAAAGCCAAGAAGGGAAATTGAGCTCCGGAGGAGCGGCAAGAGGATTCCCTAGATATAGCATTGAGGCTTTTGCTACTGGCTCGATTTTCGAAAGTGAAGAATAGGATGCTTTCGCCCTCAATTTTTATACTCATCAGCCTGTGACAGCCCTAATTTGAGAAGCTAAGATAATCGGGCATTTACAGGATGAGAAAGATAAAAGAAAAGGAAACCTATTTTTTAAAGTTAATAAACATACAAATAGACTAAACCACAAATACATGCATTGACTAAAATTAAATCATTAAGCATAATCACACCAGTATATTTTTATTTCATCTAGACCATAGAACACCTTATAGCTCCTCATGCACACCTACACGCAGTTCAGCCTTAAGCCCATAACGAAATTCGGCATGCAAAAGAAAACGGCTTCTAGACAAAAATAATACGGGTATCCAAACTCTATTAATCTAAAAGATAAACATGCATCCACTTTTTGATCAGCCTATTTATTGTCCTGTTCCACCGGGCACGCCTCTCCCCAAACTACTTCCACAAAGCGGTATAGCATGCCTTCCGGTGGTGCCTTACGAAGAAGCTTTAGAGCCCCACGAGAATGCGCGCTTGGCTATCCTTCAGAAAGAGCGCTTCCAGCTGATTGCCAATCGCGATCTCTGCCGTAGATATGGTTGGCAGGCAGAAGATATCGCATTTACTCCCCAAGATGTGGCCAGATATCTCCAAGCCAAAGGGCGCGAAGCGTGGATTGTGGGCTCTCAAACTAGGCCAACGGATATACCCAAACACGATATCGACATCCGCTTTTATGTGACTGATAGCCACTACACGCATAAAACTGAATTACAAAATAAGCTTGAGCATATCATGAGCGGATTTGTTCGCTGGAAAATGCGTCAAAAATCAAGCGAACATGTGCGCTCAATTCCCGATAATATATCTACGCGCTTGGCAGTTTATGGCGTAGCTATTCAAATTTTTTCCCTTCCCGAGCAACCGCAAACTCCCAGTTGGGCTTTAATTCAGCTAGGCGCTTTGCAGATCAATGCGCTTTACCGCGCACGGTTGCATAGTATCAGCAGTTCCACAGGTGGACAATGGAGTATCTTGCGCGGCGTGGCCCGTTGGTCCTTAGGACAAACCTTTGCGACTGATCGCTCTGGTTTTATGACCGCTAAGGGGTTCGCCGCAAAACGCATTTGCCAAATCTCCCATCCGCAATTTTTGCATAATTTGATCTATCGCCTAATGCATGAAGCCAGCCATGGATCGCGCTTTTTGCATTCTTTGGATACATCCAGTCCTTTGCTAAAAACTGCTATAGAAAAGTTTTTTCTAGAACATGCTCGCGATTTTGAGTGGGGCAATCCCAGAGTAATCACCAAGAATCTTCTGCGCTACATGAAAGAGCATGCCCGCACGCCACACAAACGCTTAGCCGACTTCTTGTATCTCCTACGCGTACTGCAGCATCAACCGCAGGCTTGTGCTTTTTTAGCCCGGGCTTTTCTCGACATCGCCAAGCAGCATGATGATGACGTACAGATTGCGGCTTTTGCCAATTTCGCAGAATTCATCCAAGCACACCCCACGCACACTGCTTCTTTTTTAGCTGTCTTGCAAGGGCTATGCATCTGCTGCAAATGGACCATNNAAGCCTATACAGCGCTGAAGACAGAAGATTGGCGTCCCTATTTTATTTTTAAGGAGACGCATTTTGCGCTGCCCTTTGACTACTACTCGCCACTTAACTTAGTCAGCTCTTTGCTAAGGCATTGGCCGGTCATTTTCAAAAACCCCGCCAGCACCACCCTTTTGCAGGGATTATTCGCTTTTCTAGAACTGCCCAAAAAGTATTTAACAGCAGATCCACAGCTTGCCTTAAAAAATGTTATGACAGACCTTTTGGTAGGTTTTCAACAGCATTATGTGATGGAAATCATCGATCAGTTTCATGGCAAGGGGATTGCCGCCATGTGTTATGAGAAAATACGCACATCTGGTATGCTGCCGCCTGATCTTTCAGCGTTGGAAGCATCCAAACTCTCTGAAGCGGATTCTAAGCAAAAAGACTTAGAAAAAACCCACCTAATGAACTTGTTAAAAGAAACCCACAAGCAGCTAGCCCAATCAGAAAAATCTTTAGAAGTATGTCGCTTCTTAAGTCTCATATGCAAACTTGCCGAGCCCCTTACCAAGGAAAAGGAATTATTCGAGGACCTTATCGCACTCAACACTTTAATCGTGACCATCAAAGACTCACCTGAAAAAACCGCTCTTTTCCACACACTAAAGCAACCCATCGACGATTTTTTTCCTTATCTTGAAGCTAACCTACTACACCCCAGACCTGACATACGCGCTT
>PLSG01000417.1 GCA_003164155.1 Parachlamydiaceae bacterium
GGTGAATCAAACTACCGGTGCATTTACAGAAGTTGCAGGTTCACCTTTTGCAGCGGGCTCAAACCCATATGGAGTAGAATTTTCACCGCTAGTATCAGGAAATTTATTTGCCGCAGTTTCTAATGACACTGGCAGCAACGTATCAGTGTATAAGGTGAATCAAACTACCGGCGCATTTTCAGAAGTTGTAGGTTCGCCTTTTGCAGCGGGATCAGGGCCTAATGAGATAGCCTTTTCTCCTGTTGTATCAGGAAATTTAATTGCCGCTGTTGTTAATTTCAATACCAACAACGTATCAGTATATGACGTTGATCATGCTACCGGTGCATTTACAGAAGTTACAGGTTCTCCATTTGCAGCAGGAGGGGGGCCTGATGGAATAGCATTCTCTCCCATTATATCAGGAAACTTATTTGCTGCCGTTGCTAATTTTTTTGACAATACCGTCTCAGTTTATCAAGTTACTATTGTTTCTGACACTCCAAAAGTTAAAGACATCACTCCATCCCATGGACCAACCATCGGCGGCACCTCTGTGACGATTACCGGCAAAAAGTTTACAGGAGCAACTGCTGTCGACTTTGGAACTGCCGCAGCCACCTCTTTCACAGTCAATAGTGATACTCAGATTACCGCTGTTTCACCGTCCGGGACCGGCACGGTAGATGTCACTGTAACAACAGCAGACGGAACCTCTGCAACATCTTTGGCTGATCACTTTACTTATAAAAAAACCAAGTGATCATGTTGCTGTTAGGAAGTGTGCAATAATAACTTGTCCGATTGGACTGCGCCAAAGCCCCGGGGTTGAGCGATCGAAAGTTGCTCCATATTATTTTATATGGGCAACTTTCGATCGCTCAACCGCGGGAGCTTTCGAGCAGTCCAATCGGACAAGTTATTATTGCACACTTCCTTAGTTGACCCATTGGGTTAATCCTTTTTCTGGTATGTTTTTGGGGTGTTTTGTTTACCCACATCATACCAGAAAAAGTTATATGAAGGAAATTGTGTAATCCTTCGATGAACCCCGTGGGGTTCATCGAAGGTTTACTGGAAAATAATTTAATTTAAATGTCAATTTCTGCTATACAACCTGCTGTATACTTACAGGCAGGTCTCCTTTGGCACATATATTAGAATCTGATCTCTCAATAGAACTCATTTACAAGCAGATGACAGCTCTCCAAGAGCAGAATCGTGTCCTCCAAGAGCAGAATATTGCTTTTCAGAAAAAGCTTGACGAGCGTGAACAAGTGATTCTTGAATTGAGGGCTAACCTTACGACGCTGCAAAATCTCCTCTTTGGAACATCTTCCGAGCAAACTCAAAATGAAAACACAGGCTCTGGTAACAATGGAGAGGGTGAAAGCGAAGGCTCCAGCAAAGGGAGTGGATCAAAAGGGTCAAAAGGAAAAAAGGGAGGGCACAGAAATCGTAGAGATCATTCAAAATTACCTCTGATTGAAACATCCATTGATCTACCGGAGGATAAGAAAAAATGCCCCTGCTGTGGGTTAGATTTTCAGTATGTAAATGATGTAGAGGAGGGAGAAACGATTGAGATTGAAGTTCAGGGATATCGCAGAAGAATCCGACGACGAAGCTATGCAAGAAGATGCAAATGTCCCGGTGGAGGCTCCAAAATTATTACCGCTTCAAGTCCTGGAAAGCTTATTCCAAAAGGAAGCATAGGAACCTCCGTTTGGATTAAAATGCTACAAGAAATGTTGGATGGATTGAGTGTTGAAAGTTCAATAACGAATCCTGATCCACCTGAATAATCCCGATACTTTTCTTGACATTTGAATCTCATTTTTGATCGCGCTGATATCTGCGCTTTAAATTCGCATTGCCTTCATTTTTCGTAAACCTTCGATGAACCCCAACGGGGTTCATCGAAGGTTTACTCAGGATCGCTCGTTGCACTATTAGCTACAGGCGTTATTCCATTCATTTATGCAGCCTTTAGGATAGCCGGGGTTCCGCGCACTAAGGATGTTTTCGATGACTTGATTAGATGGGTATATCGCCTGCTATATCACGCTTCTATATTAGATCCATTTTTTCTGTTTTTAAGTTTGGTCGGAACGCTAGGGCTGATTGTGATAATTTTCAAACAAAAAAACACCTTTGGCTTAATTTATGGAAGCATCATCATTTTCAATATCGCACTTATTTGGTTTTTTGATCATTTAACGGTTTCCTTCGAAATTGCGAACCCTTCTTATAGTATTTGGGTATTGCCCGTCTTTTTTTTATATCTTTCAGCTTCTTTAGCGGACAAAAAAAATTCCTTTTGCCCGTGGTTAGTCGCTTTATGCACTTTATCAGGTCCACTTTCTGGAGATTATCAGATGATGGTGCATGGATCGATTTTCACACATGGCCCTTACAATCAATTAGAGGCAATGCTTCAGAAATATGAAGGCGACATAAGTGTAATATATGATAAAGAAGATACTGCAAAAGGCATGCCTTATTATGCCCTCTATTATTTATTTAAAGGAAATATTCCTCAATATGAAGTTATTGGATATGCACCATTACGCTTTAAATCGCTACCTAAAGGCGAAAAAGAATTAGAGCTAGCCAATCTTTCCAGAAAATATATAGCGGTAATTCAGACGCAAAACCAAACTGCTTTTGAGCTCCAATCTCAAATAAAAGAACATAAAATACTCTCTATGCAACCCCAGAAACTGGCAGATGAATTGTTAAGCTCTGCAAATTGGAAACTTAAGGAGCGGGAAACCCTGATAGCTTTTTTAAAATTAGAAGTTTTTATTTTTGAAAGGCACGAGGAATAACTTTGCGAAAGCTTGAAATTAAAACCTATAAGCATTAAAAGATAAGTATGACAGCCATACCCCAAAAATTTACATCTCATAGCTCTAGCGAAAGCGAATTTATCAAATCGAGCAGCTACGCCCATCCCGAAGAAGCTTTAAACACGGGGATAACGGTCTTAGAATGCCTCAGGGAGGCTTGCCAAAACCCAAGCTTAGCTCTTGCGCCAGAATCGCGAAAAGAGTTGCATGCGCGCATATCGGCGGCAATTCAAGCCGCCCCGCGTACTCTATCGAAAGAAAGTGTGAATATCTTCTTCCACCGCCTGCGTCAAGGCCTAGCCTTGCTCAAAGCCACACTTACTTCTAAGAACATGGCCCTCATCGCGGCAGAAGTGCGCCAAGTCCTGCTGCTGCGCGACACACAAGCCGCCGCGGCGTCCCGCAGTGCCATGCCGCATGCTACCGAATTCTCGGCACCTAAACCGCGCAGGTTTTCCATGCAGCAGCTGCGCCGCGACACAACATGGCAATTAATTCAAGCCGCGGCACTCGAAGCTGCGCTAAAAAAGCATGCCTCAGATTATAGCTCGAAAGAATTTCGCGCGCTGGTAAATAGCGTACAAAATCTGGGAAACACCAAGACGCTCTTCCATAGGGATATCATTGCCTGTACTTCGACTACCCGGGTGCGCTTTTGTATGCCGCCACTCACTTCAGAGAAAGCTGACCCGCAATGGGTGAACGTAGTAGTTCCTGTGGATGTGGTCAAGCGCTTTGACGGCCTGGTCTATCAGTGGAATGGCAAATGCATCAAAAAGGGCTACGCCAAAACGCATGACAACAAAGAACAAGTTGAACAGTTTCTTTCCATCTTATACACCCATCTCATTGGTGAATACGCAGATAATGCGCCTCTGAGGAGCGCCATCCGTGGAAACTTCGCGAAAATTGCCAGTTTCGCGCTCACGCATGCCTGTCACGATGGACTGGGCTTCGAGTTGGTAAACCATGAAAAACTGGCCATGGCACAAAGAGGGCGGCTGCATCCCGATTTTTCCATACTGCCCACTTACAATCAATCCAAGACGCTCATCCAATTTTGCACTAATCATCTGGGGATTTTTAAAATTTCCTATACGGCCTATTCCACCTTAGCCATTCAAGACAATCGGCATAAAGAAACCTTTCTTACCGCGCTTGAAGGCTCCGCTTTGATTTCGGCCAGCATCAACTTGCACTGTCTGGCGGAGCGCAAAGATGCCATGCTTGGCGCGCGCATCGAACTGCTGCGCGGGCGCTATCTTGCCCGCCCCATCACAAGCTCCAGCACTCCGCAAACTGACCCTCTCTCCCTTTTTGGTTCCTTACTGGGGTCGGCCTGTGATTTTTTCCAATCAAAAGTCTGCGACGTCCTTTTTGACCATGCGAGGTCCTGGAGGCAAAGGAAATGCGAGAAAGCACTGCACAACCTATCTGCGGCATTTTCCAGAGAGCTGGAACAAAAGCTTGCCAGTGAATGGGAAGCTCAGAGCAAGAAGGGAGCCAGCCTGACTTTCCTCCAAAGCACCTTATACTCTTTATTGAGTATCTTGAGAGACCAAGAGGAAACAGACAATGAACGAAAGCTAGGTGCTGTTTTCAAGCTAATTAGAGACATACTAAACTCTGACGAATACACCGATCAGCTATGCGAAAAATCGAACACGGAAAAATACGACCCTTCCGTTGACATATTGCAAAACATCTGCTTTCTTTACTTCACGGAAAACAATTTATATGCCCTCTCCAATAGGCTGGTGCATCGCACCATCCGCGCTGGAGTAGAAGCTCAACTTAAGCCATCTCTAAATACCTATGCCGAGGTGCTATGGCGGCAAAAAACTCCGCCCGGCACCCCTGAGCCGGATGAAAAGGAACACGCAGAACAGTCTTTAGAGGAGCAATTTGC
>PLSG01000552.1 GCA_003164155.1 Parachlamydiaceae bacterium
CACACTGCTCACCATGATGCCCCAAATCACGGCTGCGGCTCCAGCAACTCCTAAGGTCGCGGGCAGGCAGATTGAAACGTGCTTACCTTTAATCAACTTGTCGGTGACCGCTGTGGTGGTGACTGGAGGAGTGCTTGGTTTGACAGGGCTTAGGGCGGCTTTGGTTTTCATCTCGATTTCAGAAGGGTCTGCGTGGATAGTGAGAGTGTGAGCTAAAAGGGTACTAGCAGGTGGTGCTATGGATGAGAGTGACATGGAGAGCTCCTTTATTTGGCTATTGGTTTAATTTTCGTCCAGATGTGCTCGGCTGCANNAACGCCTCATCTGCTGCATCTGGCTCCTTAGGAATAGCTCGCGCTATGCCTTCGTCGCCAGCTGCACCATCTGAGGCGTTTCGCTAGAGCATATCTTTGGACGAAATTAAACCAAGAGCCCTTTTATTTTTGGCCTTATTTTTCATTACTTTCAACCGGGTCACTGGGCACATCGAGTCCCAAGCTTTGATAGGCGGTCTGCATAATGAAGAAAGTTCCACAAATAATCAATATCTGGTTGGAAAAAGCGCTTTGTTCTATAGCTAAAAGGAGGCTTTTGGCCAGGTCTGGCTGGCAGGACAACTTATCAGAGCTGACGCCCAGCTGTTCGAGTTGGAGGCACAGTTCCTTGGCCGAAGCGGCTCTGCCGTTTTGGGCTTCGACCACATGGATATGTGCGGCGTGGGCTTGGATAATCTCAAGGCAGGCTTTGATATCTTTGCTCTTAGATAGTCCGCAAACGAAACGCAAAGCTTTTCCCGGATACTTGTCTTGTAAAGCGCGCATGAGATGCGCAAGTCCGTCGGGATTATGCGCCACATCCATGACTAGGGCCGCTGGAAAAGCCTTGTGAATCCAGTTTGGAAGCATGTCTTTAGTAAATATTTGCATGCGGCAGGCAGGGCGGATTTCCAGTCCCTTGGCGATGGCGCTTTCGGGGATGGCCAACGGCACAGGCAGATCGGAGGCTAGCACTTCCAAGGCTTTTTTGGCAATGGCGCTATTTTCCTGGTCGTAGTAGAGATACTCTCCGCCCACACTATAGAAGGGGCTGTCATGCTGCCTGGCAATCTGGGCGATGAGTGCTTGCGGCACGCAAGGCCCTATTACTACAGGTGTGTGCGCTTTGATAATGCCGGCTTTCTCCAAAGCTATCTTTTCCAAAGTGCTGCCTAAAATATCGGTATGGTCGGGACTTATGGAGGTGATGATAGATAGGAGCGGCTGGACTATATTGGTGGCATCGAGGCGCCCTCCCAATCCTGTTTCGAGGACGGCGATGTCTATTTTTTCTTCGGCGAAATATTTGAAAGCCAGGCAGGTGGTCAATTCAAAGAATGTGGCTGGGATGTCCTCTTTTTCGGCTGCGCTAAAAAGGGCTGTCAGCAGTGCAGCCACAGAGTCTTCGGAGATCAATTGAGTGTTAATCGAGATCCTTTCGCGGAAACTATTGAGGTGCGGAGAGGTGTAGGTACCTACGCGATACCCTGCGCATTGCAGGGCGGCGGAAAGTTTGGCGACTACCGATCCTTTGCCATTGGTCCCCGCGATGTGTATAGAGGCAAAATGTCGCTGGGGGTTTCCCATGGCGCGGCACAAGCGCAAGGTGTTGTCCAATCCAAATTTCATGCCCTTATGCATGTTGACCTGCAACAGGCGCTGCAGAAGCTGCGAATAGCTCATTTAATGCCTTTGGATAGATTGAAGGCGGCGAAATACCTCTTCATTTACCCATGAACAGCCCAGCGGGATGTTTGGCTTGATGCTGCCGTGGAAGTCGGATCCGCCAGTTACCAGCCAGGCTTTTTCTTTGCCAAGCGATACCCATTTTTTGTGCTGGGCAGCCTGAAGCTTACCGTAATAACCTTCCAGCCCATCGAAATTCATTTTGAGCAAGCGCTTTAAAATAATGCGGTTATCCATGAGATGGGGATGGGCCAAGATGGCTACGCCGCCAGCAGAGTGGATGATATCGATCGTTTCTTGCGTGGAGACAGATTCTCCAGGGGAAAAACAGCTTTTCCCTTCGCCTAGGTACTGTTGAAAGGCTTCTTGGACGGTTTTTACGTATCCTTTTTTTATCATGGCTTGAGCTATGTGGGGGCGCCCTATGGTGTGTTGATTTTGGGGGCCACTAGCGGAAAGCTCGGCTAAAACATCTTCTTCAGACACCGGCATATGATTGAGTGCGAGCTTTTGCAAGATGGCTAAATTGCGTTGTTGCCGCCTTTCGTTGTGCCGCGCACACAATTCAATGATCGGCTGGCTGTCCAAGGGGAAGGCGTAGCCCAATATATGCACGCTTTCTTCGAAATGCATAGAGGAAAATTCCACTCCGACGATCATCTCCAAACCAACCTCTTTAGCTAATGGCAAAGCAGTATCGTAGGCTGAAATGGAGTCGTGGTCGGTGATGGATAAACCCGAAAGACCCATTTCCTTGGCAGCGCGCACCAGTTGTTCTGGGCTAAAGGTTCCGTCAGAGCAAGTGCTGTGACAATGTAGGTCTGCGCGAAAATCTAGCATAGTGATTCCTCATTCTTCAGAGTAAGGGATATAGCGAATTTCGCTNNAATTCCACACCTGTTTTGTCTTTTACGCATGTTTTTATGGCTTCTATTAGGGAAAGGACACTGTCGGAGGAACCCGCCCCCGTGTTGATGATAAAGTTGGCGTGTTTGCAAGATACCTGTGCTCCGCCTATGCTGTTGCCCTTCAGGCCGCATTGTTCGATGAGCGCTCCGGCGTGTCCGCCTGCAGGGTTGCGGAAGACGCATCCGGCCGATTTGTCGCTATATGGCTGGGTCATTTTCCGGTAGTTGATGATATTTAGCTGCTTGGCGCGCGCCTCGGGCGAAGAGCTTAACAAGAAGGTGGCCCCCACGATTGCTCCTGGCATTTTTTGAAAGCAGGAGCTGCGATAACCGTATGAGAGCTCGGTTTTGGGCAGATGCAGGAGTTCCCCTTGGTCAGTGATGAAGTCGACGGCGGAAAGTGCTTGGAAAGTTTCTGCTCCGTTTGCGCCGGCGTTCATGAACACAGCTCCCCCCACACTGCCTGGAATGCCGCAGGCAAACTCTAGTCCTCCCAGTGAGCGGCGGGCGGTTTGGGTGCCTAGGAGCGAGAAACTGTAGCCGGCACCTACATGTATGCAGTCTTGGGTAGGATGGGATAGGAAGGCGATTTTATTGAGGATGACTACGCCATTGAAGCCGCGGTCGTCAAATAGGCTGTTGGAGCCTTTACCTAAGATAAAATAGCGCAGGCGGTGCGCGTGGCAATGGCGCAGGGTGGCTTGCATCTTTGCGATGCTTGTGACTTCGATGAAGTAGCGCGCTGGACCGCCTATCCCAAAGGTATTTAGGGCATTTAAGGAAGCGTTTTCTTGAAAGACGATTTCTGGTGGCATATCTGTGCTTGAGTTAAAAACTAACTTTCCTAATCTGGTGCGTTGAATGGGCTCTCTGCCTCTTCTACTGCGTTCTGGACGCTTTGTTCTTGGGCATATTGTTTGGCTTGGTTTTCGCGCTCTGTCAGAGAATGCGCGGCTCTCTTTAATTGTTCCGCGTCTGGCTGCTCGCCTATACTGGCTTTGTATAAATTGTCCAACAGCGCATTGACAAAGGTGGCCGACTCAGGTGTGCCAAACTTGCGGGCTAGGCGCATGGCTTCGGTGATGGCTACTTTGGGGGGAATCTGGGAATCGAAGAGCAGTTCAAACACTCCCAGCCTGAGTATGTTGCACTCCACGCTTTGGATGCGGTCGAATTCGTATGATGAGGAGGCCTTACCGATCATATTGTCGATTTCGCGCTGCTTTTCGATGATCCTATGCAGGCGGGCTTGGGCCTCCAGCATGAGGGGTTGTTCGATGGAGAGCTCTTTGGATAAAAGAGCCATCACCTCATCTTCTTGAGTTCTGCTTACATTGTAGCTATAGAGCATTTGGAAAATAACTTCGCGAAATTTTTGTCTGGATAAAGCCATAGTGTTGTGTGATCCTGCTAAAGTAGAAATTATAGAATCGAAAAGAGTTAGAATAGCGCAAGTGCAATAGAAAATAAAGGGTAAAAAACTGGACTTTTGACAAATTCGCGACGCAGTGTGCCAAAAGTCCAGTAACAAAAAGGGGCCGCATTCAGCTGTACAGCGAAAACTTTCGGTCAATGAGTAGACACAGTTTCTTCTACCCCTTCCAATCTTTTCCTAATCATATCCATCCTGAAAATTTTACAGGATGATAGGATAGGAAAAGATGGGAAGGATATAGGAAACGGTTACAGTAGCCGAAACTTTGACCGAAAAGGTGAATGAGGCCTTTTTTTTATCGTTTTAAAGATAATGTCCTGGCAGTGGATTCTGGGGATATTATTCGAGATGCCGATGGAAGAAAGATAATAATATGGATAGTACATTGTCAAGCTTTTATTGCTATATATGGCGGAAATAGTCCTTAGCTCATCAGCTCTTTAGGGGTATTTGCAAAAGCTTTTTTTGGTTTTTGCTGCTGCCTTGGTAGGGGAGATTGGCTTTTTTGCAAATCTTTACCATTTCTTAATATTGGACTTGTATAAAGTTGCCTTCATAAATAGAATCACAATTTGAATGCTCCTTTCAGCGAATTTTTAAAAAATAAGATAAAATAGGATCCCATAATGCAGCCAGCTGAATTATTCCAAAAGGTATCCCCTTTGCTTAACTTGTCGGAAAGCAGCTTACTCACCCAGTGTGTCGAAAGCTATGCCAAAAGTCCTTTTTCAAGCCTTTCACATCTGCTGTATCGCATTGTGAATGCTGTAAAACATGCCTTTAGTTACCTGCGATTGGCTGCCTCAGACTGGCAAAAATCCAGCAAACTTCTCGAAGCTAAACTGGCTATTTTACCGCACACATATTCTAAAGCTGGGCAATTGCGTTCCCAAGCGGAAGAAATTTTAAAAATGCTCGTGCGCTTGGGTAGGCTGCCAAAGCCAGCCCCTAAAGCTTGTGTATGTATAGCTTCTGCTCCGAAAACTGCACATCCAAAACCGCAACCACAGCCGGTCGCAGTCTTTTCTAAGGTGAGCACATGCGCCGGAGCAAAGCTTTCTAGGCAGGTTGGAAAATCAACTGCTTCAGTAGCTCCCTTACCCGTGCATATGTCCTCACCAATCCTTACGCCGACTAGTGTTCCTGCGGCTATGTGGGTGGGTGGACCGGCACCTGCCATAAAAGCTGCGCCAAGACCCCAGTCCACATTTAGCATTACCATCACGCCGCCATCTGCCTCTGCTCTGCCACTCACCGCACCACCTACACCTGTCATGGCTTTTGCCATGCCTAATTTCCGGATCAGACTTCCACGCATACTCACATCTATCCCTCCTATTGTGACAGATGGGGATTCCTCGCCTTCATCCTCGCCTGTTATGACCTATCTTTCTCCGGTTACGTCACCTATTCTATCACCACTGGCTGCGACTGAACTGGCGCTTTTGGCTCAACCGCCTCTACATGGCATTCAGATGAAGCTGCTCAATTTCCAAACTGATGCGCGAGGCGAGGCATATGGCGATACGAGCTGGTTGAATTCCGGAGTGATGTTTATGGCTACTTCAACCTACTATGATGATTTACTTAACTTAACAAACGTTCCAGAAAAACTGGTGGAGCTGCATAGAAGTCTGCGCATGGTGATCCATACATTGCGCACCGCTAGCTCTAAATCCATCATGGATTTAAGTATATATGCCCCGCTAGTGGAGGCTTATCGCGCATGCCGTCCGGCGATTCGGCATCAGCTCGATCCTGTCAATGACTTCTTGAGGTTTTTATCTGCAGCCTTTAAGTATCCCTCAAAGATAGCTCTTAAGGCGGAATTTCAAATAAGGGAAAAAGAAGCAAAGGAGGGAAGAGGTGGTACCCGCTTTGTGAAGACGGCTTTAGAATACAATGGAGGCAATAAGAATTTCGAAGAGAAAGATGCTTTTGAAGTTATGCTAGATGTGGTCATACCTGTTGAGGATCTATCCAAAAAGAAAGCCATCAATTTGATGCATGAAATATCTAGACCTGCCGCGGCCAATGTTATGGAATCCAATAGATCATTCTGGTTCGAGGATGCCCCGCATGTAGAAACCAAAAAGTTTCGAAAACCTCTGTGCTTGCCCGATCGCCTTGTGATTGATGTTATGCGGACGGGAGAGGTAGGCGGCAGATCTAGATCTGAAAGCAGGCGGCCCATTCAATTTGATGACAAAGGCGAAATTGTCCTATATGAATTTGGTATAGCTTCCTTAGATAACTTAGTCTTGGTGCCCAAAGTTCGCTGTGTTTATCGTGTCGATGCCGCCATCTCGCAGGTCTTTGGGGCGCTTGGCGAAGAAAGGGGAAAGCAAGCTCACTATGTCTGCACGCAGGTCAATGATGCAGGGGCAGTGGTGCGGCATGATGATTCTTCTTCCGAAGCATCAATTCAGGTGGGTGCGTGGGCTGAACTGCAGCAGGCAAGCTTATTTCGCTTGAAGCTTGTTAGCAAGATACCCGTAGAGGATCCTTTCACTTGTGAGGCTATGCGCAAATTGGATATGGCCGCGTACTTGGCATAAACAATTAGGGTCTTATTACCTGTACAACGAAAACTTTCGGTCAATGAGTAGCCATCGCTTTCTCTATCTTTCCCATTTTTTCCTGTCTTATCCATTCTGGAAATTTTACAAGATAGGGTAGGATAGGAAAAGATGGGAAGGATAGAAGAAACGGTTACAGTAGCCGAAATTTTGGCATGGTTCAAAATCACCCTTTCTCTACCACCTTATCCCATGTTTTGAGAAAGCCTGCACTATTTTTAATTTGACTAAGTAATTAATGTTTGGTTTGTTGTATATTTTAACTAACATCGATCGATCACTTGCTTCTAAAGCACCGTAAATATTAAATTGATGGATTTGGCCTGCATGAAAGCTCTCACGATTCTTGTCATGGGAACATTGCGGTTTTATTCATCATACAGCACG
>PLSG01000281.1 GCA_003164155.1 Parachlamydiaceae bacterium
TGCAGGACAAGCTCATTGAGCATAAACATTACATTGATAAGCATGGCCAAGACATGCCGGAAATCCGGAACTGGAAATGGGGTCAATAAAGAATGGAGACTCTTACCTGAATAGAAAATGAAATAGAGGAACGATTATGCGTGTTGGCATTGCTGCAGATCATGGAGGGTTTGAATTGATAGAGAGGAAGGAGACATGCTCATGAAAGACAATCCCTTGAAGAAGGTGGGAACTCTCGGCCAGTCAATTTGGCTCGACTATATCAGACGCAATCTGATCGTCAGTGGAAAACTCAAGCATTTGATTGAGGAGGACGGGCTTCGAGGAATGACCTCGAATCCATCCATCTTCGAGAAGGCTATTGCTGACAGCCATGATTACGATGAGGATATTCAAGGCATGGTACGTGAGGGAAAAAGCATAAAGGCCATCTATGAATCTATCAGCCAGCAAGACGTGCAGAGCGCCGCTGATCAGTTCCGGCCTTTGTATGACAAGACAAATGGGCGCCTGTTTTGCTAAGTGGCGCGCGGTCATCGCGATAGGCCAAGGCATCCCTAGTAGAGGTTGCATTGAGGCTAACGCGCAGGCGTTGGCACGCTATGCCGCATTATGCCAGGAGGCTGGGTTGGTACCGATTGTTGAGCCGGAAGTGGTCATGGATGGCGAACACACCTTAGAGAATTGCTGTAAGGTAACGGAAGAAGTCCTGTGAACAGTTTTCAATCATCTTTATGCACAAGGAGTGATGCTGGAAGGTATGCTTTTGAAGCCCAACATGGTGCTTCCGGGATTGACCTGTCCCAAACAAGAATCTGTTGACGAGGTAGCCCTGTGATGGCGTATGAGGCATTACGTCATTATAGCCAGAGGAACCTGACCTTCCGCTTCGTCTCTAATGTCGATAGCACTGACTTCCGATACTCAATGGATTCAGCAATTGGCCTTTCAACAATGCTCGCCATCGGCCCGGACAATTTTCGTGACATGCACGACGGTTTCCACCAGATAGATGAACATTTGAAAAATTTGGGGAAGATTCTATCCTCTTTTGTAGAAAGAATAGATGATACACATGCAAATGCACGTCAGAGATGATTGGAAATGGGGCAGCCAAGCTCCCTTAATCCCGATCAGGTCAATGCACTTGAGTTGGCATCATCCCCTTGGGCCGTAGTGGCTTCTTTGCCTTTTGAGCCAGAAGTAATATTGAAAACTATTCAGCATGCAATAGAAAAGCTCGACCTAAAAAAACACAACAATTAGGGCTTTGATGGAAGCTTTAACCCCACCTTTCCTTCAAACGGTGATAACGCTAAGGGTTGGATCTCTCCTTGGCAGTAGGTCTTAACCAAGGCCCGATCATCATTATGATCGAAAATTATCAATCAGGACTTATCTGGAATACCATTAAGAAATGTCCCTATATTATCAATGGGCTAAAACGTGCGGGTTTTAGTGGTGGATGGCTTGAACTTATTTCGTCACTTTTTTGATGAGGATGTATGGGATATTACTGTTGGGGTCACCCCTAATCAGGTAATTTTTTTGCTTAATCGCTTTTCTTGTAAAATTTCTAAAACTTGCGAAAGAGAGAAAACAACTTTAGTGGCTCCTGCAGAAGTAAGTTTCAAAATAATCTCAGAGGCTACTTCGGAGAATCCCCATAGACCAATGAAAATGGGCAATTGGGGTATTCGTTGATGAAGCTTAGTGCAGAGATACAGTGAATGTGAAAGGGTAAAAGGAGCAACTACAACAATACAAACTGCGTCTGGATTCATTTTTTCAACTAATGCAAAAACTTCATTTACATTAAAGCTTGTCGTCTGCTGTACATCAAATGACTCACCAACAAGCAGCTGAGCTAGAATACTAACTCCAAATCAGTGATAATAAAAGAGATGGCAATTGGAATGATAGCCGCAATCCAGGAGCCTATGTAGGGAACAAATCGCAATATTGCAGCAAAACATCCCCAAAGAATAGCATTTGGGATACCTATCAAATATAAACCCGTCGAAACACAAATACCAAATCCAATATTCACAATAAATTGCCGAAAAAGATAATTATATACTCTCTCGCTTGCATCATCCATGGTGCTCGTTGTGGAACTTATTCTCTGCTGCCCTATAAGCTTAATGATACGCCCTAGAATATCTTCTCTTTTGAGCAGCATAAAAATAACGAGCAAAAGAACTATTCCAGTCGACCCAAGTACATTAAAAAATGAACCAGAAATCCATTCTGCAATATCTGTAAAATATGAACTTAAATCAATAAGTTGCACGTGCACGCCTATTGGAGATATTTGTGTAGGTGTGGCGACTGTTTTAGATTCTCCTAATAATCCTTCTTTTAAGTTTCCAAGTGTATCCTCAAGTCGATTAAATATTTTCCATTGTGGAAATTGAAATGCTTGCAATTTTGCTTGGATGTTTTCATCGTATTTTTGGAAATTCGATCCAAACAGAATAAGCTGTCTAGTGAAGACAAAAACTGCGAACCCAATTGCTGTAAAAACAACGATGACAATAAGTAAAATAGAAAAGATTCGCCCGATCCATTTTTCTAACTTTTTCGCAATGGGGGAAAGAAGAAAGGTCAACAATGCGGCAAGGGTTAGAGGAATAAGAATTGCTTTTGCAAAGTAAAGAGCAAAGATGATAGAAATGGTTAGGAGCAGCCTGTAAATTCTAAAAAATGCGGAATTTGCTGTGTTTATTTCCATGAGTTCATCTATAAAGAATTGTTTTTACACCAAATTTCACCATATCTCCTTTTATAGATTTGTCATTGGGCACCCCAAAAGGGGCCAAAAGTAGTTAACTCAACTAGTAATCTCTTTGTTTAAGATTATGGCTACTACTACTTTCTATCTAATTTCTCTCTCCGGCCTCTCTTATGAGGTTTCTCTTTATAAAACAAGCTTAAGTTACTCTGAAAAATTTGAATAAGTTACTGGAAAACAAGTAAGACTTTATGCTTGTTTAAATAAACACCCTACACCTGCTCTAGGAGCTGAATACCTCGTCTGTTTTTCAAAAAAACACCCCTCATTTATACNNATATACCATGAAAACATATTTTTTAAGTTTTATTTATAACTGAACAGTATATTGCCCTTAATTTTCCTTCAATGCTTTTTTTTACGAATAAATCCTATCCTAAGTCACTCTCTATAAAGTATTTAATACTTGATGTCTGAGTTGGTCTGAAAAAGTTGGACAAATTTTAACTAAAATAATTTAAATTTCACCTTTTATGAGCCTCTTAAGTCCCTTACCTCTAACTTCCTTCAGGAGCCTATAAGGACACACGCGAGGTAAGCCCTCAAAAAGTCATGGCNNCACGCGAGTCCATTACCACTAATACCATTCAGTAGCCTCTAAAGCTGATCAAGAAAAATCAATGATTGAAAAACATTCTAAAAGAATTAAACAAAAAAAATGGCTATTTTACCAATAAAATCAGTAAAGCAGACCAAGGAAAATATCGATTAATTTCAATACTATGATCATATTTATGGTGAATAGTGGCAAAACGTGAAAAATTTCGCTTCTTAAGT
>PLSG01000477.1 GCA_003164155.1 Parachlamydiaceae bacterium
TGGCGGTATTCATCCCCATGCTCTTCATGAGCGGGCTGCTGGGCAAGATTTTCCGTGAATTCGCCGTGACTTTGACCGCGGTGACCTTTATTTCGGGAGTGATCTCATTGACCCTTACCCCTATGCTGTGCAGCCGCTTCCTCAAAGAGCGCCAGCCTGGCAACGCCAAAAACGCCAAATCGTCAGCTTTACATGGCTGGTTTGAAAGCTTCAATCAGCGCATGGCCCAAGCTTATCATCGCCTGCTTTTAAAAGTCATCGATCACCGCTACACAGCTTTGATCTTGGGATTGGCTTGCTTGATCGCCACCCTCTTGCTTTTCGTCCATCTGCCTAAAGACTTTGTGCCTAATGAAGACGCGGGCTTTTTCATCGCCTATACCCAAGCGCAGGAGGCCGGCTCCTCTTACCGCATGCAAGGCTATGAAGACCAGGTGATCAAAATCATCCGCGCTCATCCAGCCGTGGAATCCAGTGTGGCCATCAGCTCCTATGCGGAATACCGCAAAGCGCAAAACCTGATTAAACTCAAACCTGCAAACGCGCGCGCGGCGGTTGACCAAGTGATCCGCGAACGAAAAGAGCAGCTGAGACAGATTCCCGGCATACAGACTTTCATGAAAAACGTGCCGTTAATCGACTTATCGGTGGGTCAAGAAAGCCGCGGAGACTACCAGTTTTCTTTGCAGAGCATTTATGCGGATAAAGTGAACCCTTCGGCGACTAAGCTGATGGCTAAAATGCAGCAAGACGATATGTTCGAAGACGTGAGCAGCGATTTAGAAGTTAATTCCCCTCAAATGAACGTCTCCATCTTGCGCGATAAAGCCTCGAGCTTGGGGATCACTGCCACCGATATCGAAAATGCCTTTTTATTTGGCTTTTCGGGAAACTATGTCACCCGCATTGAAACTGCCGTGGACCAATACGATATCATCTTGGAATTGAAGCTCGAATACCAAAAACAGGCCGATATTTTTAATTCAATGTGGATGCGCTCGAGCATCTCACAAGAGCTTGTTCCATTGAGCGCTACAGCGAAATGGGAAGAAGGTTTAGGCGCATCCAGCATCAACCATATCGACCAGTTCCCTTCAGTGACGATCAGCTTCAATCTAGCCCCGCATGTATCTTTAGAAGAGGCCCTCACCAAGCTGCAGAATTACAAAGATGAAGTGGTCGATCCGGCAGTGCTTTTCCAACCGATCGGTGCAGCCCAAACCTTCCAAGAATCGGTCCAAAATGCCGGCTTCTTGCTGTTTGTGGCTGTCTTTGCCATCTACATCATCTTAGGGATGCTCTATGAAAGCTATATCCACCCCATCACGGTGCTGAGCACCCTGCCGCCGGCCACCTTGGGCGGCTTGCTGGTGCTGTGGATGTTCAACATACCCTTGTCGATGTTCTCCTACCTGGGGATCATCTTGCTGATCGGCATCGTCAAGAAAAATGGGATCATGATGGTCGACTTCGCCCTGGAAAATATCCGCACCAAGGGGATGACTCCCAAGGAAGCCATCATCAACGCTTGCCAGGTGCGCTTTCGCCCCATCATGATGACCACGGCGGCGGCCATCTTTGGGGCTCTGCCCATTGCCCTGGGCATTGGAGCCGATGCCGCCACACGCCGCCCTTTGGGACTGGTGATCATCGGAGGATTGCTGCTCTCGCAGCTAATCACCTTGTTCATCACGCCTATCCTCTACCTCTCCTTTGAGAAAATTAACGCCAAGATCCCTTGGCGTTAGGAAGCAATTTAGAAATTTTTAGCGCAAAGAAATACATAAAGGGCGCAAAGAACGCAAAGAAGGAAATAAAAAACCTGAAATAAAGGGAGAGGGCTTTTAAGAAAATTATTTTTTTTCCTCTGTCTTCTTTGCGTCTTTTGCGTCCTCGTGTATTCCCTTGCGATAAAAATTAAAAAACATTTCCCCAGGTGTGCATGTGGAATATAAAATTGGGGATATTGATTTAAAAATACCAGGCGGAGCAATCCGAGCATTAGATTATGGAGTCGTAGAAATGAATAGGATTGAGAGCCATTTTCATTTTAACAACACCATAATCGGCGGAAACGAGAGCTAAAAATTTATTTTTTCAAAAAGCAAAGCATAAAAGTTGACTTTGTTTTAAAAAACAAGTATAATTTCTCATATTTAGACAAAAATAAATAGTTTTTGAGGATGTTGAAAATTTCGAAAAATCGGTCGTTTTATTGAACTTATGAAGTGATTAAGACTAATACAGAGACTGTTTTACTAAAAAATTTAAAAAAACTTCATCTTCACGTCGAAAAGAAGATTAACTAATTATAAAAAACAAATAATAGAGGTGAATTATAGCTTCCTCCACTAGCACTGATTTGTTAACACGGACAACAACAGCATCCGTTGCTTTTTTACCTACCGGTATGGATTCTCGCGATAGAGCTATACAGTCTAGGGATATTTTATTAAATATTTTTGCTTTTTTACCCACATCAGCTTTAGTGAAAAGTTCTTGTGTGAATCGATCTTGGAAAATTGTGACAAATCATCCAGCAATTTGGGAAATGAGACTTTCTCAAGATGTCAGAGATGACTTTACTCCTTTAGTCAAGGAAAATCTTCTGAACTGGAAAGAAGCTTATTTATATGCTCGCCTTTCTCATTTTATCGCGAATATTACGAACAGAGATATGTCTAGAGGTAATTTTCTACTCCAGCAAAATCCAGAATTGCAAAAAGAATCTTCCTGTCTTTATATGCCAAAACCTTACATTAAATATGGAAATTATGCATTTTCCATTTGTCATCTAATAGATATCGAAATATGTATAAAAGGAAATTCCCCCAATATTTTCCTTCCAGGCGAAACGGGGAAAATGTTGACACATTTGGCTGTAGAAGGCGATTTTCTATTTGCCCTTCGAGAAGATGGAAAGATTGTTCAATGGAATTACAAAACAAAAGAAAAAGTTACAGAGATTGATACGGCTATTTCAAGAAGCAATGAAGAATTTAGAGAATCAAGAAAATTATATCGTGAATCAAATGGCGCATTCTGTACAAAATTCTATATAAAAAACGGTCTTATTATTATCCCATATGATTGGAATCGTTGTATTTTGAATCGTTTAGTTCCGACAACACCATTAGAAATCATCTCTTATGCGAATCCAACACAGAGTCAATTAATCGAAGATTCTTCTCTTATTTATCCATCTAAACTTATTCTAGAAAACAATCAAATTATCTTAATGGGAATTGATTCTATATGGATAAAAAATCTTGCCACTCATGAAAAAAGAATATACAAATTACCCATAGATGAAAGTCACATGTTATGTGATATGACTTTAGATCAGCATATGCTGTATATGATTGATTCGACTCTGACTCGCCAAATTCATAGAATTGACCTCAAAACAGGAGTAATAAGTCCCAAGCGTTGTCATTTGAAGCAGCCGATAGAACGATTTATGGTGATTAATAATTTAATATTTGGATATCTTTCTTTCCCCAAACAAATGACTGTGATAAACATTGAAATGGCTGGCCTAAACT
>PLSG01000248.1 GCA_003164155.1 Parachlamydiaceae bacterium
GCGTCTGATAATTTCTTTGGCGATGTCTTTGGGCAAATTGCGCGCGGCTTCATTTACACAGCGCAGATTGGAATGGCTAGCCAGGATTTCGACTTTGAGATTGCGCTGTTCGATTTATTCGATAGACTGCCTGGCGAGCTTATCGGAGGCGTGACTCAAGTCTAAGGCTATGCGCTGTTGGTGCAAATATTCCAAGAGCACTTAGCCGTCGGCTTTCAAGCCCACATCTGTCAGGGCGCCTCCGCCAAAACGGTTTTCCGTATTCCACGTCAAGCTCATATAGAGCGGACGACCGACGGCATGGATGCTTTGGCTGAGGAGCTGCAAGGCGGGATCTAAGACAGCGCTTTCTTCAATTACCGCCGAGGCATTTTCAATGGCGTAGGCTATGCCGATGCGTTTTTCCACCCCCGGGGCAGCCTCNNCCTCTAAAGAATCTACTTGCCCTCCGTTTTTCAAAGGGGTAAAAACGCCTTGAGAAAGGCTGTTTAGTTGTGTAAATATAGCCATTTGCTCCCACCCTATGCGGGCCGAACCCTTTTGAGTAGGCGCATAGATGGCCATGGTTTGAAATCGGACTCCCCCACTGAGCAACTGCGGCAAAGCACAGCGCGCTTGCAAATCGTAGAGCGTGCGTTGATGGCTGCCTTGCAAGTAAGCTAACAGATCGCAGTGCAAGTCTGCTACACATGGATGACTTTGATGACTATTTTTCATGCATTCCTCAAAAAAAGGTATAGGCTTAGATAATGCTACTTAGTGGAAGTGTGCCACATAAGGCCAGTACGCCGTCAAGCTTTTATTTGCAAATCCAGCCAACTAAAAATTTTACAGTGTCTTGCAACTGATCTGCTAACCAAATAAACGGCGGTCGCGCATAACATACCAGCTATACCAAGCCGCCAAAAGCAGGAAAAAAGTCCCCCACACGGTGACCCGCGAAACGGTAAACCAAGGGTAAGGAGTCTGATTGGGCACCCCCCAACGATTACCTGGCGGCCATACGATCAAACTAGCCGAACCCTGCAAGTTATCTTCGGGAACGAATCCAAAGATGCGGCTATCGCCGCTCATGGCATGGTTGTCTCCGAGCACCAGATAATGCTTCTCTGGCAGGGCCAGGCCAAAAGTTTTAATGAACTCCTTATCTAAGCTGCCATCTTTATGCAGCGGAGGGCCGTAGTCGTGAAAGGCAACATAGGGATTTTCGCGCGTAGATTTGGCTTGGCGGGCGAGTTCGCCTTGCACAAAGGCGCTGAGCAATGCATCGCCCTTTTTCAAGATTGGGGCGCCTAATAGGTATAAGTCGCCGTCGCGAAAATAGGCATAGCGCAAGGGGAAAGCGCGTTGATTTACCGAGCGAGGTTCGTAGGCGGTTTCCATTTCCATGCCCATATTGTACAATTTCTGCACCATGGCCGGTTCCTTACTATTGAGCGGATGGTCTGGCGGTAAATCGCGCGTGATCGCCCCCCAAGTCACTTCCACCCCTTGACCGTGATAAAATTCATAGGTGCCATCTGGCACATGTGGAAAAGCTGGATTGCCGGTGGGACTGACCGGAGAAAACTCTGCCGAATAGCGTTTGGCGTATCCTCCTGAGACCACAAAGCGCGCGGTGTAGATATTTTCGCGGATCTGGTCGATTTGCGCTTGTTGCAGGGGGATGACAGTCACGTAAGGGGTAAGCAGCAGACTCGTGCGCCCCATATCATCGCGCACAAGCCGCGGTTTAGGGTAGGACAAGCTGGGGGTGTGGCGCAGCTCCAGATAGAGCACTCCGTCGGCAAGAGCTTTCATGTCTACACCTGAATACAGCTCCACCTGTTTTCTGGTCAGCAAGCGCGCCATGGCAAAGTTGCGCATGCCCCAAAAATCACTGTAGGAGAGGAGGCGATCATGCGCAGATTTTTGAGCCGTGGGCGAATCCTTTATCCAGGCAGATCCATTAAAAATTTCCCCTTCGGTCTCGGCCAAATTGAGCAGGCTGAGCCGGCCGATGGGCTTATTCATCTGCAAAAAGAGCAACCGTCCAATCCCATTTCCCTGTCTTTGGGTGTCTTGCATCACTTTGCCTTCAAAAGTGAGAAAAGGGATGTACTCGAGCTGTGCCAAATGCGGGCTATCGCGCAGCTCACTTAAGTCATTTCCATGCACATCGTAGCCGTAAATTTTCCCGCCGTAGAAATAGAGCACATCGCCTGGCTTGCCCATTAGGCGCTTAATGTACCTTTTCGTATAGGGAATCACGCCAAAATACGGCGCATCGGTGTCTGGCAAATCTATATTTTCGCCTGAAAAAATAACTGTGCTGACCCTTTGCACCACCTCGGGCTCAAAATACAGATGCGACGCCTGCAAGGGGGTGTTGATCCCATAGATAGCTTTAGAGACCAAGATGTGGTCTTTTTCGCGGAATGTCGGGCGCATCGAGCCTGTGGGGATTTCATAGGGTTCGAACATCATTTGACGCACGACAATGGCTATGAATAGGGCCAGAGCCAGAGCTATGCCCATTTCTGAAAGATAACCCAAAAAAGTCTTTTTAAAATGCACTTTCCCAAAGGATTCTAATGCGCGAGCCGACGTATCAGCTTGCACTCTATCCCCTGTGGCGAGGCTGGTTTTCAAATTTTCAAGGTCGTTTTCCAATACATCTGCTTCGTGCTTTGAGAGCTTGTGGCGGACTTTCGCTTGCCACGCATAGGCCCAACGGTATATTTTTTTGGCTTTGCGCAAGCTATAGAGGGATTTTGCGGTCGGGCTGGCGTCTGTCATACGGCCTTCTTGTAAAAAGTTTTAAAATCAGTGTAGTGAAGATAGCTTCAAATTGCAAGAATCAAGTAAAAATCCAAGTTGCTAGTCCTCTTAATCCGGAGGAACCGGATTAAGAGGACTAGCAAGTAAAAGCGGTGAGTACTTCTGCATTACTCATCTCAGATTAGGAACTCCTTCCGATTTAAGCTGATTTTTTACTTGCTAGTCCTTGTCACCTAAATACGGTTCCTCCGAATTTAGGTGACATGGACTAGCAACTTGGGTTAAAAGGTAAATGTACACCCAAGGATTTAAGGTATGGATTATCGCGAGCAAAAGCCCAGCCTGTGCGTGCGGCATTTGACCAGCCGTCTGAAAATTGGCCAAGGGGTATGCAAAGTAGTCGACGACCTGTCATTTGACTTATGGCCAGGAAAGACTCTGGCTTTGGTCGGAGAGTCGGGCAGCGGAAAAACGATGACGGCTTTGTCCATCATGCGCATTCTTCCACAGACTGTGGGACTGCCCTCTGAAGGGGAAGTTTGGTATGCCGGAAAAAATATTTTGACCCTCTCGGAAAAAGAGATGCGCTGTCTGCGCGGGGGCAAGCTGGCCATGATCTTCCAAGATCCCACCACTTCGCTCAATCCCGTTTACACCATAGAATCTCAGCTTTCGGAAGTGGTAGAGTTACACTTGGGTTTATTTGGCGAAGCAGCCCGCCTCAAAGTCATCAAAGCCTTAGCCGATGTGGGGATCTATTCCCCAGAAGAGCATTTAAACGCCTACCCGCATCAACTCTCCGGTGGCATGAAGCAAAGAATTATGATCGCCATGGCGCTCTTGTGCGAACCAGACATCCTGATTGCCGATGAACCCACTACGGCTCTGGATGTGACCATACAAGCACAAGTTCTGGAGCTGATGCGCGAGCTCCAAGTCCGCAAGCAGATGGCCTTGCTGTTGATTACGCATGACTTAGGAGTCGTGGCGGAGATGGCCGACGAGGTGATTGTGATGTATGCCACCCAAGCCGTGGAGTGCGGCCCAGTGTTGCCCATTTTCGACCAGATGTCTCATCCTTATACCCAGGGATTGTTTAAATCCAGGCCTACGCAATATTCTCCGGGCCAACTGCTAACTCCCATCAAAGGCAATGTGCCTACTTTGACACATCTACCCTCGGGGTGCAGATTTCATACCCGCTGTCCTTACGTTATGCCCATCTGCAAAAAAGGAGAAGTGCCCGACTTTCCCATGGGTGCATTGCCCCATTCACCTGAAGGTTTATCCCTAGAGATGGCGCCAGGCACAGCGCCCCACCACACAAGATGCTGGCTCTACGACGGAAGGGAAGAAAGCCTCCAAAAACTCTATCAAAAGGCACAGGATGCAACTGCTATCACCAGAACCCCTGCTTAAAGTGCGCGGCCTGCAAAAGTTCTTTCCGGTGCGCAAGGGACTGCTGCGTCGACAAGTCGACTGCCTCAAAGCCGTAAACGGCATCGACTTCACTCTCTATAAAGGGCAAGTGCTGGGAATGGTGGGCGAGTCTGGCTGCGGCAAGAGCACTGCGGCAAGAGCCTCTATCCGCCTCATTGAACCAACGGGGGGAAGTGTATTTTTTGCGGGGCAAGATCTTTTAAAGGCCGACAGAGGGCAACTGCAGAAACTGCGCCGCAACATGCAAATCATTTTTCAAGATCCTTTTGCCTCATTAAATCCGCGTAAAAGCATCGGCGATAGCATGGGAGAAGCTCTTAGTTACCATGGTTTGGTAAAAGACCGCTTTGAACAAAAGGAAAGGGTAGCCGAAATACTGGAAAAGGTCGGAATGTCCCCAGATGTCATGGAGCGCTATCCCCATGAATTTTCGGGAGGACAACAACAGCGCATTTGCATCGGGCGGGCGATTGCCATGCATCCTCAGCTGATTGTCTGCGACGAGGCGCTCTCCGCTCTCGACGTATCGGTGCAAGCGCAAATTCTCAATTTGCTAACCGACCTCAAAAATACCNNGCAGCTCAGCTACTTGTTCATCTCGCACGACTTAACACTAATCCAGCACCTCTGCGACCACATGGTAGTGATTTACCTCGGTAAAGTCATGGAAAGTGCGCCTACGGCCGAGCTTTTCAGCCGTCCCAAACACCCCTACACACAGGCTTTGCTGTCGGCCGCGCCAAAAATTCACCCTCTAGAAAAAAAAACCAGGCTCATCTTGATGGGGGAAGTCCCTTCGCCGCTACATCCTCCCTCTGGTTGTCCTTTTCGCACCAGGTGCCCTTATGCCCAGCCCATCTGCGCAGAGACTCCGCCCAAAAAAGTGCTGGTGGATAAAGCAACGGGTAAGGCGGAGCATATTTATCATTGCATTTTAGATTGAAGCTTTTCTTCTATCCTCCCCATCTTTTCCTATCCTATCTATCCTGTAAAAATTTACAGGATGGGAAAGATAAGAAAAGATGGGGAGGATAGGAGAATACTCATTACCGAAAGGTTTCCTAGAAGGCAAAAAAGCTAGGCACTAACGATTTTGCAAGCCGGCACGTGTAAAAATGGCTATGGCCAGAAAAGCGATGATCTCAGCAACTATCTCTCGATTGAGGTGTGTATGATTGGAAGTTCGCACAAGTGCCGGAGATCTGGCCGGCAGAACTTGTGGCAATGGGGCAGCGGTTACATCGACAAATCGCAAGTCATCAAAGTTGGGCGTTGTGAAGTTTGTGGGATTCATTTTATTCTTCCTTTGGCAGTATTTTAATAAAAACAGCACACGCGACTACTTCAATACAAATTATAACCAGTACGCATTAAGTTTATGATAGGATGTCATTAATATATTGTACAGTCGATTTCCCATCTGCGGTTGCCCATTGGCGCGACTGCAACTTTCCAACGGCCTTGTTGGCTATTGCATGTTATCTTGCCAGGGCTGTAGAATTAGTTCGCCGCTTTTGGTCCCTTTTATCCCCTCAGTCAGAAATAAGCATATTTGGTTTGTAAAACTATGGTTTCACGCATAAGAGTCCTACAAGATAATACTATAAATAAGATTGCTGCCGGCGAAGTCATTGAAAATACAGCCTCGGTGGTCAAGGAACTGGTGGAAAACAGCATCGACGCTAATTCCACAGAAATCACAGTCGAAGTCTCCAGCGGCGGCCGCCACCTGATTCGCGTTACAGATAATGGAATTGGCATGAATAGCGACGACGTGATGCTGTGCTTAGAGCGGCATGCCACCTCCAAGATTCGCAATTTTGAAGACCTAGAACATGCTCCGACTTTGGGATTTCGTGGGGAAGCCATCCCCTCTATCGCCTCCGTTTCCAAGTTTATGCTGCTCAGCTGTCATTCTGCAGCAGGCGATCCTCAGTCAGCTGCACAAGAGGCCACTATGGTAATTGTCGAAGGGGGCAATGTCATCAAATGCTGTCCCGCCGCCCGATCGCAGGGAACTACAGTAGAAGTTAAGTCCTTGTTTTTCAACGTACCCGTGCGCAAAAAGTTTATGAAGGCCCCTCATCACGACACGGCCGACATCATCAAAATTCTCAGCGGCATTGCTTTGGGACATCCCGCCATAAAATTCCAACTGATCAGCGATCAAGAGCTTATTCTCAATACGCCTGGCCGGGCAAACCTCGAAAACACATCTTTTCAGAAGCTCTTGGAAAGGCGCATCTCGACCATCTTGGGAGCGGAGTTTTTGTCTTCGACCGTGCCCATAGATCTATGCCAAGATGGCTACCATCTACAAGGTTTTTTAGGACGCCCTTCGACTACCCGCCCCAACCGCACCGGACAGCACCTGTTTATCAACCACAGGCAGGTCATCTCGCCCCCCATATCCCAAGCCGTGCGCGAGGGGTACGGCACAGCCTTGGCCGCCCAGCGGCATCCCCTGTATGTTTTGCATGTCAACTTCCAAAACGAATTGGTTGACGTCAATGTGCATCCCCAAAAACGGGAAGTGAGATTGCGGCAAGAACACCTACTGCGAGAGATTATTGCCCAAGGAGTCAGATCAGTGCTGTGTCTTCCCATGCCCCAATCCCCTTCTTTGCTCTCCAGCATAGACACGCAAACGAGTGAATCAAATACTCAATTGGGCATGCCTACATTTTCGCCGCACATCGCCCCGCCCTCTTTTGGGTTTGCGCAGCCACCCACTGAACGAACGACTTCTTACAAACCGATTGGGGCTGATACGCAACCAGAGGTAACTTCACCAGCTCAGCCCCTTTCAGCCAAGAGCATGCCGCCTAAGACTCTTCCTTGGGATTTACCTTTTGAAGAGGCGACCTCCGTAGTTTTGCCACCTGCCGCTGCCCCTTTGCCAAAACCGCCCCTTCAGCCTGCTATCTGCACCGAATCTACGCGCAGGGAATCTGTCGCCCCCATTGAACCCGTTGCACACAGCCTTCGCCCAAGTGCACCAGAAGTGACGCCCGTACCTATTACTGCTATGCCTGTATCCCTCAAAAATAGCGCGCTGCCGCCTATCGATATGTGGGAAAGACAGCCTTTCCAGCGAGTGCCGCGCGTCGCCGCGACCATTCCACGCTATATATTGCTAGATCCCGCCACTGTGCAATTTGAAGATGGGCAAAGCGTCAAGGAAGGCTTGTGCTTGGTCGATCAAAAAGCTGCACATATGCGGGTATTATACGAAAAGCTTTTAGGGCAGCTGCAGCAAGACGCACAGCGCGGTTTACCCGTGGAAATGCAAAGCCTGCTGATTCCCCTCACCATAGAGTTTTCGCTTAGCGAAGCTAATTTCGCATGCGCATATCTCCAAGAGCTCAACCATATAGGAATAGGCATACAGGAGTTTGGAAAGCACACTTTTCTGATTAATGCCCTCGCCCCCATTTTTGGCGNNCCCGCAGCTTAATTGCCGACATCATCCACGAAATCCACAATTTAGACCCTTCCAAGTCTTGGAAACGAGAAAAGGAAAAACAGTTGGCCTTAGCCGTCAGCCGCATAGCTGTTCCTCGCGACCGGCAGTTGGGAATGGAAGAGGCTCAAACCCTAATCGCACAGTTGATGAACTGTCGATCTCCCTATCAATGTCCTATGGGCAAATCCACACTTATCTGTATGAACTACAACGAGTTAGCGCGACTATTTCAAAAATAATGAACTCTTTTAAGCGTGCTAATTGTCAATAATGCAAAGTTATGTGAGAATGCGAAATATCCAGATTCGGAGGGAATGTATGTCTGAAATTAGTGGAATCAGCCAAGTCGTAGAACAGCACAACGGACGCGTATTGGTATTGTATCTCAAGGGAAGGCTTGATTCTATCACCTCTATGGCTGTAGAAAAAAAAATCTTTGAATATATTCATAAAGGCAATCAAAACATTTTATTGAACTTTGCCGAAGTCAATTACTTGAGCAGTACAGGCTTGCGGATGCTCATTTCGACCACTAAGAAACTCTCATCTCTGGCAGGGCATATCGTATTAT